>CAYQBT010000008.1:0-15510 GCA_964415775.1 uncultured Lachnospiraceae bacterium | reverse complement strand
GATCGGTCACGTCGTCCTCGCCGAAAAAGATCTTGCCGCTCGTCGGCTTTTGCAGACCGCTGATGAGGTTCAGCGCCGTGCTCTTGCCGCAACCGGAGGGACCGAGCAATCCGATCAGCTCACCGTCCGGAATCTCAAATGTGAAATCGTTGACCGCGACGACCGCAGCGTCCGTCTTTTTCCGTCCGGGAAATATTTTCGTCAGATTTTGTAATACAACCTTCATAAAGTGTCATTTCCTTTGCATTTCGCTATAGGTTAACCTTTATTATATCACGTACCACCGCCGTTTTCCATATTTTCGCCGAAAAACATACAAAAAAGAGTGTAGTGAAAAACATATCAAGGTGTGTGTTTATCCCTTTAGCAAGTTCCGACAGGTACTTGCATGTAGAAATGATGGGGCGCATCGGTGCAGGTAACACCCACCGCTAAATATGACCGTTGCAGTTGCTACCGAAGAGACAAGCAAACGGCTTTGCGTAGACAATCCAATAGTATAAAAACGGACACATCAGAATTGATGTGTCCGTTTTGTTAGAACTCATGTCACGAATCCACCACTTGATGGCTAATGTTCAACCTGTGGAAAATTCTTTAATATAATCCCACGGTACAAAGTGTATATTTCTCCGCAAAGCACGTCCTCCGTTTTATATCCTTTCTCATTATTTATAATACAAAACCATGAGTTTGCCGAAAAATGGAATTCGGTTCCGTCTTTCAAACGAATTTGAAACTGCTGCCCGTCCGAACCATCGTATTCCCTGTATTCTTGGGTTCCACGTCCCACTAGTTTTACCTGGTTTAGCTTTGGTACTAACAAAGCAATCTCTTCGTCCGATAGCTCAGCTACATATCCTCTATAACATGCTTGAATACTTTCCACTTGGGAAGCGTCTAAATTTGCAAAAATCTTGTTGAGCGGTTTGTAGGCTTCGGTATAAATAGCAACGCCAATTATTATAGCAACTATGATTATGAGCAAAAGTATTAAAAGCCTATAATTCTTGTTCATTACACTTTACCATTCATAGCAAGCCCCGCGAGCAAGCACAAGGGTATATGCATCATCACTGCTTATATAAGAGTATCCATCAGTACCGGCGCTTGCACAAACAAAGCCGTTTTCCGGATCCATTACATACGCATATCCAGATGCATAATTAACAGCATATATGCAAGCAGCATGCTGTCTCCCTGTATTTGCTCCATTAGCCATAATATCCCAACTCGTATATAATGGATACCCCATTCTGATATTATTCAACATGTCGCTGGTGGACGGTGCCGTAGGCGCATAAGTATAATTCAAACCGTAACTATTTAAACATACCGCAGCAGCCGAAGTCGAAATACCATTGTTATAGACATTGTAATTTGTCGATTCATAATACGCTTGTGCCACATCTACCGCGGTATAAGACATATCATTACAGTAGTTCACGATACACGCGATCGTTGCAGCCCAACACATGTTTGATGGAGCATTTTGACTTACATAACTAACATTACACGCATAGTAAATAGGATCTCTGGTCATTACAGGCGAATATGTCAAGTCTGCGTTTTTAGACAGACTAACCGTTTCCAATTGTACATCTACTGCTGTCGTAGAAGTTAAAACAGACCGTAAATCATTTTCGTTTGCCGAAACCTTCAAAAGTGTAAATGTATTGTTTGTATACAGATAACATCCCACTTTGTCGTAGATGATAGCAAATGCATCATCACATCCTATCGCATCGTTCACTTCATCCACCAGCCCGGTGGAAAGCTGAAACTTGTGTCCGTTTTTGATAGCCCAAAAGATCAACTTATCTCCATCCAAAATAGGATACATAACATGCGAAACTTCAAACATATTGTCGGTGTAAATATATGTTTGTACAGGTTCACCTACCTGCAATTGACTGAAATCAGTGTCGTTCAAATCAAGGTGTTCTTTTTGCAATTCCATACCTTGTAAAGCCATGGACAATTCCGCTTGCTCGGCAACAGTTAATGGAGCCAATTCTACTGCAAGTGCGGAGATACAAGAACAGCAACACAATGTCAATATCAAGTGTACAGATATAAGATTCTTAAAAATCTTTTTCATGAAAAACCTCCTCGTTTCCTACATTTCACAATCTGAAAAATTATTCATTTTCCGTATCGAAAAGGCAGCGCATCTTCAAGAGTGCTGCCATCCCTTTCCATACCGCCTTACGGACAAGTTTCATACACCGTTTGGCTTACGAATTCATCGGAGCCGCCTTTGGTGACGGTCACTCTACATAAAGCTTTGTAGTATACGCCGCTTTCAGCATCAAAATCGACCGATAAACTAAGTGCTTGACTTTCCGTAGACCTGGAATCTTGGCTGACATATACCCAACCAGCATCCGTTTGCTTGTACACCGTCAAAACACCTACAATCTCGGTTGTTCCCGGTTTCCCGTAAACCGTGGCAGTAGCCGTACCGGCTGTCCCATCGAATGCTATCGCTTGCATTACATCATCCGTGTTGTCCCACAGAGGAATAACCTCGTCCGGCTACGCTGCATACAAATTACAGCAGAAGCCTACCGCTAACAGCATTGCAAGAGCAAAAAACCAAAATCTTTTCATTAAATTATCCTCCTTATCTTTTGTCTTTAGGCTGTGCCTACTATATATAACAACCGAACATGTCATTCCGTCTCGCTATTTTGAATATTTTTTTGATTTTTTTCTAAAAAGCACACTTTTGCAAAATTTTTACGTTGCTTTTTGCATTTTCAATGCTCATTGACACTTTCGGCAATGCAAACTACTTCTTCTAATGTTATACCATAACCACTGATAATAAACGCATATTGATTCTCCCAAACAATTTTATATCTGCCATCCCTATATACAAGCAGTCGCGCTTCATACAAATCATTCAAATTAATATTTTCAATAGTGCACTCCGTGTTATCCATCCATACCTCACTACTTGATACAATCGTTTGCGTATATGTAATATGTTCGCCCGCCGTGCCCACAAAAGTATACGATACCATTGCGGAATCATTCGTTATTTCTGCTATCACCCAGTTTTTCGGAATATATGAAGGTAAAATAACTTTCTCGATTTTTGTCGGTAGTGTTTTATTCGGAGATGCCAAGTCAATGTCAATGTATTTATCATACCAGGACACAATGGCATTCCAAACGGTGGCACGAACAGGTTCAATACACATTGCTGATGCAAAGATAACCGATATTGTGATCAAGAAAGCTGCTACTATTCGTTTGACAATAATAACAGTCTCACGCCGTCCACATCCTTTTTGAATTGCATGAAGGATGCGTTTCGTTGTCCTTGGACTGATTACCACACTCGATATATCCAAAGCGTTAAACATTTTAACATCTTCTTGTACGCACTCTTTTACCATATGCTTTAAATGGACTAAAAAATCGTCCTCACGCATTGGCGTCATGTGAATACTCCTCCATACATTTTCTGAGTTTTTGCAAACTGCGCTGCAAAATGGTGCCAACAGTCGATGGATTCAGCCCAAGCATATTAGCAATTTCAACATTCTGCATTTCTTCATAATACTTCAAAGCAGAATTTCTCGTGCAGGAGTACCAAGCGCATCGATTCTTGCCGCCAATATATCGCGGTTCTCTTTTTCGACAAGTTCTACCAACGGGTCCGTTTCGGTAGGAAATCCCATACTAATTGTAACGTCTTCTTTGTGGATGTCATCATTATACATCGAAACAAATTCCATCTTGTATTTGCGCTTGCGCATATTAAAGCAAACACTTCTGGTATATATAACAATCAAGCGTTCGATTTCATCTTGATCAGGTTGCATAAATTTTTGCCGATATTTTATAATCTTCAAAAAAGTCTCATGTAAAGCATCTTCAGCATCCATATCATTTTTTAGAATATAGTGTGCTAATGCCTTAATGCGTTGACCGTATGTAAAAAACAATTGCCGAACCAATTCTCTTTCCTCGATGCTTTCGATCTCGGCAATTGCAAGCAGAATTTGTACCAATAGCATATCTCCTATTCGATGTTGTTCTTGTATTATACCACTTGCGGAATAATTTTTCCATATATACTTTTAGAATCTCAAGAACCCGCCCGAAAAACATACAAAAAAGAGGTCACCGTTTTAGGGTGACCTCTTGCGAAAAAGCATTACTGCTGTGCGGCGAGCGTCTGCTGGAAGAACTTGTTGATATTTTCGATCTTCACTTCTGCAGGGCGCTTGTAGCCCTCATAGATCGTCGTCAGCGATTTGCCGGTACGAACCATGGCGGTAAGCTGATCCTTGTAACCGCCGATATTGTAGTAAATACCAATATCGTATACCAGATTTGCAAAGATAATGTCAAGCATCTCTGCGCTCTCTTCATCGCGGGTATACTGACCGACCAGCGTCTTCTCATAGTATGCGGGGGTAAGCAGCCGCTTGCCCTGATATGCCAGCTCCTCCAGAATGATCGCACTGCGCTCCATATCCTTGTTCATAACCGGTACGCAAAGGAAATAGGAGTGCCATGCGCTGACGAGGTTGCCGTAATTCTCCTGCGTTGCATCAAATTTCGGATACGGCAGGATACCGAAGTCGCTCTCCAGATCGCGCAGATAGTCCATGTAGAACATCGTGTGCGAGTAGAAGAGTGCCTTCTGCGTATTGAACATGCTGACGCGCTCCTCGTTGGTCGAGGTGAGCCCGGTCGCACCGGTGATGTAGTTATACTGATAGTTGTAAGAATGTGCGTGGTCGCCGACGATTTCCATATACTGATCGTACAGATTGACAACGCGCTCGTTATACAGCGTTAGACCAATCGAGCCTTCGTCGTTAATGGTGCAAACGCGCTCCTGCGCGGCCGAAAGGATCGCAATATGCGTATCGGTCGGTGTAAGCAGACCGAAAATGTCGTTTTTGTCATAGATGCCGTTCATATCAACGTCTTCGCCGACGCTCTTGATCATCGTACCGAACTTTTCCAGCGTCCATTCATTGTCACGGACGAGCTGATACGGATTCTCCAGACCGTAGGTGCCGATCATCGCCTTGTTGAAAAACAGGACGTATGTACTGCGGTTATCCATAACCGAAATATCACCCGTGGTATAGAACATTTTACCGTTCATGGAGAGATCCTCGATTATTTTCTGATCCCAATAGGGCTTTGACAGGTCGAGGTATTTCATATCGTTCAGATCCTGCAGATACCCGTTGTATGCAAGGGTTGCAACATCATAGGTACCGACCATAGCGGCATCATAAGTGCTTTCGCCCGCCATATAGTCACGGTAGATCTTCACATAGCCGTCGCCCGTGCCCATGTTCGAAGCATAGCGCACGATATAGTCACTCAGGACGTTGACATCATACTTCTCGCGGATATACTCGTTGCGGCGGAAGATCGCAGCGTCTACAACCGTTCCGTTCTCGCCCTCCGACTCAAAGTCGTTCCAGTCCCAGTTGCCGGCAACCAGAATGTTGAAATCGCCGGAAATGTCGCCAATCTCTTCTTTGTCGGGAAGGTCGGGCATATTCGGATCTGCGGTGGTAACGGGTGCGGTGGTTACGGTGGTGCCGGTCGTCTCGGCAGGCTGTGTGCCGGTGTCGCATGCAATCAGGGAAGGCAACAGCATAAGACACACGAGCAAAAACGCAAGTACCTTTTTCATATCAGTGTCCCCTTTTATTCATAGTATCCCCATACAGGGTGCTACTTTTGAACAAGTTGCCCAAAACCAACGGAGCTTTGTAAGAATTTTGCACAACTATTCACAATCAAATTATAGCACTTTCGGAGGCGTACCCGCAATACACGGTAGTGTAATTTTCTTTCAAAATATGAAACCTGCATTTTTTGCCCGACCATCCAAAAAACGCAGTCGGTTACCCGACTGCGTTCGTTTTTTGATCGATTTTCCGTAGAATCTCCACGAGCGGCAGAATGAGAAACGATGCCGCAAAGTTGCCGATCGCATGCGTGACATCAAACGAAGATCCCGCCGCGAGCCACATAAGCGTCTTTTCAAAGCTGAGTCCAAGCATCAGCGCCTGCCAGGGGGCATACAATACGCCAAACAAGAGCCCAAACAGTGTGCAGATCACCGTGCACCAAAGCTGCAAGGTTCTTTTTTGCAGCTTTGTCGGCAGCAAAAGCGTACACAGCCAGCAGAGCGGGAAGATGTAATAATAGGGTACCATCCATGTGATCCCCCAAAACAGCGTGTCGAGTGCCAAATATACCAGCACCGGCAGTATGCCCTTTTTGCGGTAAGCGAGCGTGTATACCATCGTCAGCATCGTGACCGGATGCACGTTCGGAATCCACTCCGTCAGTTTTTTTCCTGCCAACATCAGCGCGCCCAGCATGGCAAACACCGCGATCTCGCGGACGGTCAGTCCCTTTCGTGCTCTCATTTGGATACGCGGAACTCAACGTCCTTTGCATCCGCGCTCTTCAAAGAATCCACGCCGATCATGGACATTTCGCCATCGTTATACAGCGCCCAATACATCTGACCGACATCATAATCGGCAACCACACCGCATACGCTCTTGACATAGAGACCGTACGGTCCTGCTTCTCCCTCCAGAAGCTTCAGCTCGAGAAGTGCCTCGCCGACCGTTTCCTTATCGGTGGAAACCGTATAGCGCTTTGCACTGCCGTCTTTGAAGATGGCGGTAAAGGCAAAGGTGTACTGCCCCTCTCCGATCGGCTCTGCTACCGGAGCAGGCTGCACATCCGAGGTACCCGGCACTTCGGGAGGTGTTTGTTCGCCGCATCCGATCATCACTGCCGCCACAAGCAGTACAAGCGTCAGAAGAAGCGAAAGACGAATCATAGTTTGCTTTTTCATGTTCTTTTCTTCCTTTCAAGCATATTCACTTTTCCGCCGCAGCCGTCTTTTGGCGCTCGCATACGACCGCGTTTGATCTCGAGTATTCCGGCTCACCTGTATGCAAAACGCCTTCTCGGTGCTTTCACCAATGACCGCTTACGCGAAGCGCACGTGGCAATGCGCCCGTTTTGCAGAAAAAGGTTTACGGCGGCGTGCCCGCGCGGGATTTACACCCGCTTCCTCTCGACCTGCTGTGGTCAGTATACCACCTTGAAAAGAAAATGTCAAATCAAAAAAGAGTTGCCGAAGCGCAACTCTATTTTAGTTATTCTATCGGTGTTTCTACGTACGGCATAACAACCGTGACGGAATTATCGTATACATGTACATTACCGTTTGGAGCTTCGATTTCTGCAAGTTGGACATCAAAATCCGGTGAATACAGTACTGTTTTGATGCTATCTTCCGCCGCATCGCCCTCCCTAAGTTTCCACACAGAATCGTCAAAATATATCTGTGCGTTTTCCGGCAAAGTAAATGCATTTGCATCAGCATCAAAAGACGCAACCATCGTCTTTCTTCCATCCGCGGCCACTTTCCAGAACGCCTGCCGCGCGCTTCTGTATTCTTCGGGTATATATACGTATTCAGCTACATATAGTGCACCGTTATATACAGAAATCGCACTATATATGGTATTCACTTCGGTAACAACATAGTTGACAATATCATAGATGCCGTACCCTTTGTTGCTCCCTACATATAAAATATTATATACGATATGCGTATCGTCCATAAAACCTACCGGAGAATAAAATCGCGGGTTATCCGTAGAAAGATCGTCCTCGATCCAATCCCCCGGAACATTTTCAGTAATACGCTTGACGCTTCCATCCGGATACTCTATTTCCACTCCACCTCTGTGAATCCATGTGTTCTCCACCATTTCATATGCCACATGTTGCCCGTCGGGAGAAACAAATCGGTAAGCCATATACGGATAGCCCTGTATTTCGACTTCTTGCACCGTGAATACGCCATTTTTCTCCGTTATAGAAAACGCTACATTAACAGAAGGATCGCTACCGTATTTACGGTCGGACAGAATACAGCCGTCCTTTGTGTAGGAAATCCAGTCCGGAAGATATTGTGTATGCAAAGGATGGCGGCTCACAAATTCTCCCTGCAACAAATCCACCGCATACAAACAAACCGTTTCGCAATACTCCTCACCATCCGCATTCTTTAGAAGATCGTATACCAAGTAAAGCATATATCTATCGTTATATGTAAAGGCGGTATACACGGATTTCTCGGTAGGCAAAGGAAGTGCGACCGCGTGAACGTTCAGATTTCCCTCGTTGGAGAGCACGCGGACGGGGCTCTGTGCAGGTTCTTCTTCCACATACGGTACAACAACCGTCAGTATGTTTTGGTGCACCTGCATATTGCCGAAGAGGTGTCCGCTGTCCGCATATTCGAGCTTGGCAAGTCTCTGCCCGAAATCATGCGAATACAGCGTGATGGTATCGTCCTCGGTGAAAAAGAACCATACACCGTTCTTAAAATTGTAGGTATAGTTGTATTTATCACCGGACAGCGTAAACACGCCGTCTTCTTCATTTACCGAAGCGATCATCGTCATGTCCAAGCCGTCGGGATCGCACATCCACCAGGAGACTGTTTCATAGCCCGCCTGCTTGGTCAGATATACCTTGCCGTCATACACGGCAGCCACCGACATTGCTTGCAGATGCTTCGTATTCGCACCGGTTTGCAGATCGTAAACGCCGTAGCCCTTGTAATATTCGTAGCCGGCGATGCTGTACACAAAGCGGGTGTTATCCAAAAATCCGATCGGATGGTACCTTTCCACATCGCCCATACCGACCGTCTGACCGTCCACCATGTCTCCCGCGTTTTTATGGCGCAACAATGCTTTTGTGCTGCCGTCCGCGTACCGCACGGTCATGGTTCCCGCACCGATCGTATCCTCCGCAGTCGTATAAACGGTATACGCGCCGTCTGCTGAGGTGATCGGGCAATCGCTGACGACGGGATAGGTCGGGTGCTCGGTCTTGTTTACCGTCAACGTGCCGTTTTCGTATACGACATGAAAGGCGGCTTCCTCGGTCTCATACAGAATACATCCGTTGTCCGTGTAATGCACGGAGGAAAGATAATAAGAGCCCTCGATCGCACAGTCTGCCACGACCGTACCCGCCTTGGCATCAATGATATATACGTGCAGATTATCATATGCGTATTCTTTGTACCCCGCAAGCTCGGTTTGATCATACGTCAGGCAAAGATAATGCGTATCGTCGTATTGGAAGAGCCTGTATGTAAACGGATCTGTCGGGATGTATACCGGACGCACCTCCAGATCTCCCTCGTTAGTGAGTACTTGGACGGGGGAATCGGAATCATCCGGCGCATCGGGTGTATCGTCCGGCTCTGTGGTCGTTGTGCTGCTGCTCGGGGGATCGGGGGAATCATCCTCTACCGGTGCGGTCGTCACTGTCGGATTTATAAACGAGCATCCAACCGCGAAAAGAATGCACGCCGCTAAAAGCACGGTCAAAATACGATATTTATATCGCTTGCTAAAAAATCCTCGTACTGTCATAGGTGCTCCTTTCTTCTCTCTATTTTTATAATACCATATAAATAGCGGCTTGTCATCATTTTTACTGCAAAAAACGGACAGTCCGGAGGCCTGTCCCTACAATGCTTCCATAACCGCATTTTTCCAATTTCTCGCCAAATGTACAAATAACAAAAAGAGTTGCCAAAGCAACTCTTTTTGTTATTTTGTTTGTCAGCGTGTGCTCCTTTGCACTCCGTCTATGAACACGCCGTATGTTATCGAACGGCTATACATTCGATCTCGACCTTTGCGCCCTTCGGGATGCCTGCGACCTGCACGCAGCTGCGCGCGGGGAACGGATCCGCGAAGAAGGTCTCATACACGGCATTGACTGCCGCAAAATCGCCGAGATCCGCGAGAAAAACAACCGTTTTTACGACGTTCTCCATGCCGAGACCTGCCTCGGCGAGGATGTTCTTAAGATTGGTGAGCGACTGCTTTGCCTGTGCCTCGATCGTGTCCGCCATCGTACCGGTTGCGGGATCGATCGGAATCTGTCCCGAAACGAATACCAGATTGCCAATGTCGATCGCCTGTGCGTACGGCCCGATCGCCGCTGGAGCGTTGTTTGTGAAAATCTTTTTCATAGTCGTGCTCCTATAGTCAAAGTCGGCTTTCATCCGCTTTGTTCAGCTCTTTTCGCGCAGTTTCAGATTTTGCTTTTCCCCGTCCATGTGCAGCCGCGGGTACCTTTTTATGCAGATCGTTTCGCAGGATGCGGTAGAGGGTTGCCGCAAGCGGAACGCTCACGATCATGCCGCCGATACCGCCGATACCGCCGCCAACGGTAACTGCCGCAAGCACCCAGATCGCAGGCAGCCCCATAGAGGAGCCGACCACACGCGGATAGATCAGATTACCCTCGATCTGCTGGAGCGCAACGAGGAAAACGAGAAAGATCACCGCCTTGATCGGCGAAACGGTGAAGATCATAAACGCGCCCACTGCACCGCCGATATACGCACCCGCTACGGGAATGAGCGCAGTAACAGCAATAAACGCACCGATCATCGTCGCATACGGCAATCTGAGGATCAACATGCCAACCGTGCACAGCATGCCGAGGATGACCGCCTCTGTGCACTGCCCCGCGATATAGCGACGGAAACAATCGTGCAGGATAGAAAGCACATAGCAAAGCTTGTCATACAGCTTTTTCGGCGCATACGTGCGCAGGACTCTGTTGCTCTGCCCTGCAAGTTTTTCCTTATCCAGCAGCAAATAGATGGCAAAAATAATGCTGAGAAATGCAGTGACGATAAACGAAAATACCGAAGTGACCGTGCTGATCACGATATCCATCGCACTGCCGATGCCGGAGGTCAGCACGCGCCAAACACGCTCGAGCAGGGCTTGCCAATCCAGGCTTTTCAGCTGTGCAAGCAGATCGTCCGAAAGAAGATTCCATTCATCCAGCAGCGGTAGCAGCTTCTGCACCGCGCCCTGGATCTGCACAAACAGCAGCTTTACGCAGGAAACAAACTGCGGAACGACCAATCCGATCACAAGCGCGATTACGGCAACCAGTGTAAGCATCGCGCCGACCATGCAGACCGGTCTGCGGCTCTTTTGCAACCACTTCTTGCCGGTACGCGGGAAATAGTATCGCTCGTACAGGCTCATCAGAATATTGATGAGATACGCGATCACTCCGCCGATCGCCAGCGGTGCCGCGGCGCCAAGCAGTCTGCCGATAAAGCCGGAAACTGCGCCCCAGTACCGAACACACAGATACAGCAAAAAGGCACTAATGCCGACTTTCAGGCAGGTCTTCCATTCTATTTTCATCCTGTGCCCTCCTATAGTTGAAGAGAGACGAACACGAAAGGTCTTTGCGGGCAAAAAACCGCCCCGCCTTCGTCAAAATCTCTTGTAATATCTTATATTACTGCGAATTTTTTCCTTGTCGGAACAATTTTTTGCTCCGCAAATACTGCTTTGCACCTCTCACCGAATTATTTTTTAGCAGATTTAGTCGTGGTGAAGCGCAGTAAAGAATGGACTTTGCAAGTTTCGCCGCGGCAAAAGATGCAAAAAAGAATCGGTGAGAGGCTATCGCGTTCGACTCTCTTCAACTATAGCTTATTCCGCAACGAAAATGTAGGGATAAATGTCCTGACCGCCGTCAATGAAATACACCTCAGCGGATGCATACTGCGCGCTAAGGAATGCCTGCATCTCCTCCTGCTCCTCTACGGTGCTGTCCTTGCCGCAGAAGACGGTCAACATAAACTTACCGGGGATCTCGAGCAGTTTTGCGGCGAGATAGTGCGTGGCGGTGCTTCTGTTTGCATCCGAAACAACGATCTCCTTTTCAATAATGCCGATGGTATCGCCGTTTTTGACCTGCACACCGTTCATTTCGGTATCGCGGATCGCGGGGGAAATATAGCCGGCGATAACACGCTGCATCGCCTCTGTAAGATCCTGCAGAACCGTCTCGGCATCGGGTGCATCGAAATTGATAGAGGAAAGCGCCACATAGCCCGTACCGATGCTCTTGCTGGGGATGACGTGCACGGTCGCGCGCTCGTAAAGCTCTGCCGCCTGCTGTGCCGCCATCAGGATATTGCCGTTGTTGGGGAATACGAAAATATGCTCGGCAGACACCTTGCTAAATGCCGTGAGGAAGTCGTTTGTCGAGGGGTTCTGCGTCTGCCCGCCCTGTACGATCTCATCGGCACCGAGTTCACGGAAGAGTGCCTCTACGCCGGGGCCGTTGGATACGGAAACCACGCCGTATTTTTTCATTATGGCCGGCGTTACCGCCGTCTCGGGTGCGGCCGCTTCCGTCTCCTCTTTTTCGGCAAGCTCGGTATGCTGTACCGACATATTCTCGATCTTGACGGTCAGAAATTCGCCAAATTTTCTGCAATACGACAGTACCTTTTCGGGGGTAAGGGTATGCACATGGATCTTGACGATGCTGTCCGCCTTGAACGCTACGATCGAGTCGCCGATCTCGGCAAGAAACGCCTTGAGCGGCTCGATGTCGAATGTATCAATATTCGTTTTACTGCGCTGGAGCTGCAAAAGCAGCTCGGTGCAGTAGCCGTACGTCATCTCGCTGTCGGGGCCAAAGCCTGAGGGGATCGCCGGCGTCTTTGCCATCGCAGGAAGGTCGGCTGCCACTGCGTCTGCGGTGACCTCCTCGCCGTTGAGCACACGGTTAAAGCCGTCCATGATGTAGAACAGACCGGCTCCGCCGCTGTCTACCACGCCCGCCTCCTTGAGCACCTTGAGGATCTCGGGGGTGCGATCCACCGAGTCGCGCATTTCTTTCACGAGGTCGGCAAAAAAGGTTCGGATCGTGCTCTTCGGGGTGATGCGCTTTACGGCATATTCCACCGCCTCGCGCGCAACCGTCAGAATCGTGCCCTCTGTCGGCGTCATGACCGAGCCGTATGCCTGCTGCACGCCCATTTCAAGGGCGCGGCCGAGGGTAGCCGGATCGGCTTGCTCGGAGTTTTCAAAGCCTTTCGCCGTGCCTGCAAAGAACTGGGAAAGGATAACGCCCGAGTTGCCGCGCGCTCCCAGAAGCATGCCGTGCGAGAACACCCGCATCACCTCTGCAAGGTCGTCGGTATCTAAGTTCTCGATCGCCGAAATACCGCTTTCGATGGTCATGCGCATATTATCACCGGTATCGCCGTCAGGTACCGGAAAAACATTCAGTTTATTGACCTCATCGGCGTGCGAACGGAGCTGTAATGCGCCGCCGATCGCCATTTTTGCCATCATGAGACCGCCGAGGAATTTGGAACCAAGAGATTTTTTGGCTTCCTTTTCGGAATCCTTCGTCTTTTTCTTTGCCATCAGCTTGTCCTGCCTTAGATGTTTTTATCTGTACTTTCCTACAAAAAAGAGTGCAAGCGTGCCGGGACCCGAGTGTGCACCGATGACCGGTCCGACATCGGTGATCACCTGAACGGTCGCCGTATTTTGTCTGCAGAATGCCTGCAAGCTCCTCTGCATCTTTTATACAATCGCCGTGCGAAATGAATATAGGCCCCTTTCCGGGCTCTTCCGCCAGCTCACCGTATTTGTCGGCAAGTGCCGTAACCGCGGTCTTTCTGCCGCGCACCTTGGACACATTGATCAGGTGTCCCGCATCATCCATGTGCATGACGGGCTTGATACCGAGCGCATTGCCCACGAACGCAACCGTCGGGCTGACGCGTCCGCCGCGCTTAAGGTATACGAGATCATCTACCGTAAACCAGTGATCCAGATGCAGACGGATGCTCTCGATATACGAAGCGGTCTCCTCCAGCGTTGCACCGCTCTTCTGCTTCTCGACTGCAAGGTACACGAGCATGCCCTGTCCCGCAGATGCCGCCAGCGTATCTACCGTAAAGATCTTGCGATCGGGGTATCTGCCGCGAAGTTCCTCGGCTGCAATTCTTGCCGAGTTGCAGGTAGTGCTGAGTCCCGAAGAAAAGCCGAGGTAGAGTACATCCTTGCCTGCCTGCAGCGTCTCTTCAAAACTTGCACGGAAGACCTCGGTATTTACAGCGGCAGTCTTGGCAATGCCGCCTGCGCGCATCTTTGCGTAGAATTCTGCAGCGGCCATCTCGCCGTTTGCATACTCGGTATCCGCATCGTCGAAGCGGAAGGTCAGCGAGGCATAGGAAACGCCCCACTCTGCCAGCATTTCGGGGCTCAAGTCACATGCCGAATCGGTATGAATGATAAAGTTGCGCATTTGTTTTTCTCCTTGTTGTCCTATATGTTCTCAAGAATATGTCTGCTGTAAAAAGGCTTCTTTTGGCTTTGCAGGATACACGCCTGCAAGCGACCACCTTACATTATATACCCAACTTGTTGATTTGTCAACATCTTAGACACGCATCGGCATTTTTAGACAGATTCCCCGATCTTCTGCTTTGTCCAGCCGTCAATTGCGGCTTTAAGCGACTGCATATAGGGCGAAAAGCGAACCTGATCGGCTCCGTATGTAAGCTGAAGATCGTATTCGAGCGGCAGCCAGGTCGAAAGATCCGCCTCGTTGTGCTGGATCACGGCTTCCATTTTATCGCAAGCCTTATAGAGCTTTGCTTCCACAGTCTCCATTGCCTGCATTTCGCCAAGCATGGCTTGCCACTCTGTGCGCGTCGACTCGGGAAGCGTGGCTACCCACTTTGCAAAAATATCCTCTTCCTTCTCGGTATCCGCACTGTTCTTTTCAAAGGCGGGAATATCCCCCGTGAACGCTTCGCCGAGGTCGTGGATCAGGCACATGCGGATCACCTTGTTTATATCCGCGTGTTTAAACTCGTCCGCAAGGAGCATTGCCATCAGCGCAAGCCGCCAGCTATGCTCTGCCACACTCTCATGCCGTCCGTTTGACGTATAGGAATGTCGCGTGGTGCATTTCAGCTTCTCCGCCACGGTCAGAATATCCAGAAGCTCTTTCGGTGTCATTTCCTCGCCCCCTTTTACAGGTAGTATAGCAGATACAGCAGAAAAATTCTACATTTTCATGGTAAAAAATCCATCTTTCTCTTGACTTTAGTGTATTAAAGCGGTAATATAGTAGCATATAAAATTGAAAGTGAGGGATTTTGCATGGCGAATATCCGCTCTGCATCCATCGACCGCTTGTTTGAGGCGATTTTGAATCTCAAAACCACGGAAGACTGCTATAATTTTTTTGAAGACATCTGTACGATCAAGGAACTGCAGGACATGGCACAGCGTCTCGACGTTGCCTTTCTGCTCACCGATGGGCTCAACTATCAGAAAATCTCACAGGAGGTCAACGTGAGCACGGCGACGATCAGCCGCGTGAGCAAATGCTTAAACTACGGTAGCGGCGGCTACCATAGCGCGATTGAACAGATCAAACGCAAAGGTTAACCGAAAGCGAAGCGATCAACCGAAAGAAAGGAACTGCATGACAATGCAACGCGATACCGTATTAAAAAATGAAGAAAAGGTGATCTTTGCACTACGAGAGCTGTACGCGGGATACGGATACTCCCAATACAAGATGAGCAAATTTGAGGAATAC
>CAYQBT010000007.1:0-16604 GCA_964415775.1 uncultured Lachnospiraceae bacterium | reverse complement strand
ATATTACCGTAAAAGGCGGAAAACTGACCAATGCAGAAAAATTTGAGCTTGTATACCGCGGCGGAGAGTCTCTTACAGATCCGCTTTATCTCACTGCGCTTTCGGTCAAAGAGAATACGGCTACTTTTGCACTCCCGAATGAACTTCCCGCAGGACTGTATTACATAAAGCCGCATTATAACGACATTGTATCGCGCTCCGATGCGGATTTCTCCGTAATTGCTGCAGAGGGCACGCAAAACAGAACGGAGCATCCGGATCCGTCGTGGCAACGCGAGGATTGGATCAATCTCAACGGTTGGTGGGATTTTTCCTTTGATCCGGAAGAGGTTGGAATCGGCGAAAAATGGTATCTTGGTGACAAGGACTATGCATATAAGATCAATGTTCCTTACGGCTGGGAATCTGCACTTTCCGGCATTGCCGCTACCGATTACAGAGGACAGGTCTGGTATCGCCGCACGGTGACACTCGATTCCGCATGGCTTGCTGCAGGAAAGAATGTGTACCTGCATTTTGGAGCAGTGGATGCAAAGTGTATCGTATATGTAAACGGCAAAGAGGTTTGCAGACATGACGGCGGATATACCCCCTTTAAGGCGGAGATTACCGATCATGTGCATACCGGTGAAAACACGATTTCTCTCTGGGTAGAGGACAAGGCATCCTACGGAGATAACAGCTATGTTGCGCTGATAGGTAAGCAGGGGCATAACGCACCTTGCGGATATACGCACACCTCGGGCATCTGGCAGACGGTATATCTGGAAAGCAGAAAAGACACGTACATGGATTATGCGCATGCGAATTCCAATTTCAAGGACGGCGCAGTACAGTATGATCTGTCTGTCATTTCGGAAAAAGACCAGAATGTAACCGTAGAGTTTAAATTTGAAAGCAAGATCTGGGATGAGACGCTTTCGGCAGATGTTGCTACCGGTTCGAAGTTCTCCTATTCACAGCGCATTAGCTTAAAGGCGGGAGAAAATCCTGTAAGTATTTCTAAGATCATTATTAAAAATGCAAAGCTGTGGTCGGACCGTGAGCCAAACCTGTATTACGGTACGATCACTTTGAAAGATGCGCGCGGAAGCATACTGGACACCGTACATACATATTTCGGCTTGCGACAGGTCTATACCGATATTTATGACGGTAGAAATTACGAATATATTTTCTTAAACGGTTCGCCCGTATTCCTTGCGGGACTGCTGGATCAGGGCTTCTGGCGCGAGGGCATTTATACCGCACCCGATGAGGCGGCGCTGAAGAGCGACATTCTGGAGATGAAGAATCGCGGATTCAACATGATCCGCAAGCATATCAAGATCGAGGATCCGCTGCAGTATTATTGGTGTGACAAGCTCGGTATGTTCGTATGGCAGGACATGCCGCACGCAACCGCGATGAACGCGACCGCAGCCGGCGGTGCGGCACCGGGACGTGCGCTGTATGAGGCAACGCTTATGGATGTGCTCGCCCGCGACTATAATAAGCCATCCGTCATAGCCATTATTCTTTTCAACGAAACATGGGGTATCAATCACACAGGCCCCAAGGCTTCTGACGGCATGACCACACACGACTGGATGATCTCGCTGTATAAAAAGGTGAAGGCATATAACAGTGGACTTCTGGTCGAGGATATGTCCCCGCTGAAACAAGACCACATTCAGCCGACCGACCTCAACACATATCATATGTATCCCATTACATATAAAGCGGCAAAGGCTGCGGTTGAGAAATATGCAAACAACGCATACGAAGGATCCACGCAGAATTTCTACGAAGGCTTTGCGCAGGAAAAGGAGCCTTTGCTCAATTCCGAATACGGCGGAGTCGGTGTAAGCTCGGGTGACAGAGATGTTTCGCTTTGCTTTAAGTACCAGACCGATCTTATGCGTATGACCCAGCGCTTTAACGGCTATGTGTATACCGAGCCTTACGATATTGAATATGAGCGCAACGGTATTCTCACCTATGACCGCCGTGAAAAGCTGTTCCCGTATGGGGAGATTGCTTATGGCGGCGACATGACGATTGCTGACCTCAACCAGCCAAATCATGTGGGTATCTATGCAGAGCCTGCAAAGGTGTGCGGCGCCGGCACCGTTTATGCGGCAGATGCGGTTGCGTCCAACTGGTCGGGCAATCGATATACAAACGCGGTATTGCATTGGAGATTTGATGCTACCGATGTTTACGGCAACAACTTCTCAACGGGTATTTCGGGCGAGCAAAAGATCACCTATGCACCGTATACGGCAGAGCATTATCCGATCTCCTTCCGATTGCCGTATGAGACCTGTGTAGGTACGCTCACCGTATGGATCGAGGAAGACGGCGAAAAGCTTGCCAAGAATTTTGTCAATGTAATCGTATATGGACGCGCCGTGAAGGATGCGGAGTACATCGGAGAGAATTCTCTGACCCTGAGAACGGGCGGCGGTGAATTTGAAGGCACCGGCTCGCTTTCGCTGACCTATACGTTGCCCGGAACGTTTGATCTTTCGTCTCTTACGTCCATTCGTCTGCTGGCGGAGGCTTCTTCGGTGAAGAAGGAAAGCGTTACAAACGGCATTGCCAACGCCGAGACCTCCCAGACAGCCGTCGGCGGAGAGCGCCCGTCGGATATGACCGTGTATATCAACGGCGTTGAGGTGGATACGGTGTATATCCCCGATAATCCGCGCGATATAAGAGGAACGCTTACCTTCAATTATTCCAGCGACAGAAATTCTTCTGCATCGGATTTCGGTTATCTTGTGGATATAGCGGTTCCTGCGGAGAAGATCGATGCGATCCGCAAAGCGATTGCCAAGGACGGCGCGATCAAGGTGACATATTCAGTTGAGTCGGATGCGAAGAATCAGAACGGACTTCGCCTGTATAATGAGAATCAGGGACGCTACGCGCTGAAGCCTACCGTTATTCTCAATCCTACCGAACTTAGCGGTGACGATTTGACAAGCGGTAATTATCGCGTAACTGCAACACTTTCGGATGGCGATACGATCTCGCTTCGCGGCGGTGCGGCTACGGTTACTCTTCGTGGCGGTGTTCTGACTCTCGGCGATGCAAAAGCATCTGTAGGAGAGGGTGCGCATACCGTATCTGTCCGTGTTTTTGATACGCATTATCAGGTGTATGCAGATAATACTCCGGTTCCCGTACTGGATTTGTATATGGAAAACGAGTATAAGTCCAATGCCGTATCCTCGACCGGTGACGGATTGCGGATCGCTCCCGAAACATATGGGGTCCCGCTCGGAGACGTGGACGGAAACGGGGTTACAAGCGTTTTTGATATGCTGGCCGTTATGCGTGCGGTAATAAACCGTAGCACCAACGGTCTGACGAACGCAGATGCAAACCAGGACGGTGTTATCGATATGACCGATGTTTTGAAAATTGCAAAGCAGATCGCAGGATAAAAAGAAGTCTATACTCCCGAAGCTTTTACTATTTAGGATGCCGCTTGGCGGCAGAACGGAGATTATTATGAAATTACATCCACCATCCATCCCTCTTTTTACTGTTGACCCATACTTTTCTGTATGGTATAATCAAGATATATTGCATTCCCGCTCGCCGGTACATTGGATCGGCACGCCCAACAATATCTGGGGTACGGTAACTGTAGACGGTGAAGAGTACCGTTTTCTTGGAAGCTCGCTGTACCCCAATCCCAGAGTGCAGGATAATCCGATCGCGCAGACAGCTATGGATATAGATGCCTGCTCGACAACCGTTTTTTATGAAAACGAAGCGATCCGTTTAAAAGCGGTATTTACAAGCCCGATGCTTGTAGAGGACTTGTACTATGCATCCCGTCCGGTGACATATTTGAAGCTTTTCTATGAGAGCGTTGACGGAAAGGAGCATGCAGTAACGGCAAGACTTGCCGTCAGCGAGGATTTGGTTTTAGACAAAGCAGGCGACAGCCGTGTATGGTCGGAGAATCTGTCGCTGAAAGCAGGCGATTGTGTTCGACTCGGTAGCGGCAAGCAAAAGGTGCTTTGGCGCGGTGGCGATGGCGTTCGGATCGACTGGGGATATTTCTATCTTGCGACAAAGGGAAAAGCAAAGGTCGGCAACTGTGTGCAAAAAGACCTTTACTGTGTATATGCTGAAACTGAAATGGCGCCCGAGGCTCTGTTCGCACTTGCCTATGACGATATTGACAGCATTATGTATTTTGGAAAGCCGCTGAAAGCCTATTGGAAAAAAGACGGAAAAATGATCACCGAGGCGATTGAGGAAGCACTTGCGGAGTATGATACGCTTCTTGCAAGATGCAATGCATTTTCGGATGCTATGCGGGCTGAAGCCGTGGCAAAGGGCAATGAGAATTACGCTGATCTTTTACAGCTTGCATACCGACAGGTCATGGCGGCACATAAGCTTGTTGTGGATGAGGACGGCAACAATCTTTATATTTCCAAGGAGTGTGCTTCCAACGGCTGTGCCGCAACGGTAGACGTTACGTATCCCAGTGCACCGATGTATCTGCGCTACAATCCGGAACTTCTGAAAGGAATGCTTCGCCCCGCGTTGCGTTTTGCACGCAGTGATGCATGGAAATTTGAATTTGCTCCGCACGATGTCGGGCAGTATCCTTTGGTGAACGGGCAGGTATACGGCATGAGTCGGGGTGACAAATGCGAATACTATCAGATGCCTGTGGAAGAATGCGGGAATATGATCATTTTGTTCGCGGCGCTCGGCGAAATGGGAAAGGATTACAGCTTTGCGGCAGAAAATATGGATTTGATTGAGCAGTGGAGCAAATACTTGATCCGCTATGGCGAGGATCCCGAAAATCAGCTTTGCACCGATGATTTTGCCGGACATCTGGCACACAATTGTAATCTCTCAATTAAAGCGATGATGGGCATTGCGGGTTACGCTAAGATCCTGCAGGCACTTGGACGCTTGTCGGAGGCGGACGAGATGATGCAAACGGCGAAAAAATATGCAGAATCGTTCCTTGTCCGTGCGGCGAATACCGACGGCAGCTACCGCCTTGCCTTTGACCGCCCGGAGACCTTCAGCCTCAAGTACAATGCGGTCTGGGATAAACTCTGGGGTACGAATCTGTTTCCGGAGAGCTTTTACAAGGGCGAGATCGCACGGTATCGCAAGGAGGCACAGCCCTATGGTATACCGCTCGACAGCCGTGAAATGTATACGATGTCCATGTGGTCGCATTTTGCATCCTGCCTCGGCAGTCATGAAGACTTCTGCTTCTTAAGCGATCTGCTTTTCAAGGCGTACAATCTTATGCGTACAAGCTCGCGTGTGCCGATGACAGACTTTTATTATACCGATACCGCGGTTATGCGTGCTTTCAAGCACCGTTCTACGCAGGGTGGTCTGTTCTTCAAACTGTTATTCGATTGAAAAAAAGTATATACAATATTCGGAGGAGAAGCATATGAAGAATATAGCATTTTCTAATGTTGACATTACGGATGGATTTTGGAAGACAAAGCAAGACATGGTCAAAAACAGCACTGTGGATGCGGTTTATGACAGATTCCAGGACACGTACCGATTCGATGCACTTAAATGTAAGCCCCTGACGGAGAAATATACCCCGCATATATTTTGGGATTCCGATGTCGCAAAATGGTTGGAAGGCGCGGCATATCTTCTGCAAAAAGAGAAAAACGACGAACTGCTGAAAAAAGTGGATGAGGCGATTGACGATATAATTTCCAATGCGGATGAAAACGGCTATTTCAATTCCCACTATCTCGTTACCGAGCAGGAGCTTCGCTTTTCTCTCCGCGACAGACATGAGCTCTACTGTGCAGGTCATTTAATGGAAGCGGCGATAGCATACCGCGATGCTACGGGAGATGAGAGATTTCTGCAAGCAATGTGCAAGTATGCGGATTACATCGAAAAGGTGTTCAAAAATGAAAAGAGTGCAACATACACGACCCCCGGTCATCCTGAAATAGAGCTTGCGCTGATCAAACTGTATCATGCAACAGGGGAGAAGCGTTACCTGCAGCTTGCCGAATACTTTATCGATGAGCACGGAAAAGACCCTAAAGAGGGCGAGTATATTCCAACGGCTACTTCGAAATATAACCAGGATGATTCTCGTATCCAGGACAGAACGACGATAGACGGACACAGTGTGCGTGCGTTGTATCTTTTCTCTGCTGCTGCCGATCTTGCTTATCTCAGAAACGATGAGGAGTTGAAACTTGCATGCAAGCGGGTTTTTGACAATCTTGTGCAAAAAAGAATGTATATAACGGGCGCTTCCGGTTCCACGCATATGGGCGAGGCGTATACTGCAGATTACCACCTGCCGAACCGTACCGCTTATGCGGAGACATGCGCTTCCTACGCGCTTGCGCTGTTTGGTAAACGCATGTTCAAGCTGGACAAGGATGCAAAATATGCCGATGCAGTGGAAAGAGTACTGTATAACGGCTTTTTGTCGGGTGTTTCCATGGACGGAACCGCATTTTTCTACGATAATCCCCTTGAAAAGGATCCCGATTTCAATAATGTATACGGTGCTACCAAGCGCAGCGAGCGATTTGGCGCTTCGCTCAGAAAAGAAGTGTTTAGCTGTTCTTGCTGCCCACCTAACGTTATCCGACTGATCGCAACGATCGGTAACTATCTCTATAGCTACGATGATGAAACCTTATATGTTCATCAGTATGCAAATTCTGTTACCGAGTGTGACGCAATGAAAATCGAGCAGATCACCGACTATCCGAGAAGCGGAAATGTCAAGGTGAAAGTGAACACCGCGGGCAGAAGACTTGCTCTCAGAGTTCCCGGATGGTGCCGTTCGTTCAAGACTGACAAGGACTACATGCTTGAAAAAGGCTACGCTGTTTTTCCGGATGTTTCCGGAGAAGTGAATATTGAATTTGAAATGCCTGTGACTCCTATCCGTGCAAACCGCCGGGTGCATGACAATGCCGGCAGAGTCGCTATCATGCGCGGCCCGGTCGTCTACTGCGCTGAAGGTGTGGATAACGGCAAAGATGTCCGCAATATCCGCATTGACATCCGGGGAAAGTTTGAGACACGCGAGTCGGAGTTCTTGCTTCCTACCATTCACACCACCGCGTATCAGCTGCCTGAGAGCGATGAATTGTATTTTGCGGCGGAGGATACTTGGGCAGAGATGCCGATCACACTGATTCCGTTCTATGCGCATGCTAACCGCGGCATAACAGAGATGAATGTGTGGCTGCTTGAAAAATAACAGGGAAAATATGCTTGAAAAGGGAGAACCACTTATGAGAAAAAAACTCAGCTTCAGGATGTGTCTGCTTTTCCTGCTAACTGTGTTTACCATGGTGTTTGCCGTGGCGGCACATGCGGAGAATGTAAAGTACATTTATGTCAGCGTATCTACAGGCGACGATCAGAATCTCGGCTATTCTCCTGAAACCGCGGTCAGCTCCATAAACAGGGCGATGCTTTCGGCGATCACATCCGGGGCGGATCGTGCAGTGATCGTGATCACCGATGTGCATACTCTGCAAAATACACAGACCGAGATCGCACATAAGATTCCGTTTACGTATACAACAAACGACGGGAAAGTGGACTACGGTGCGAGCGGTGCAAAGCTCGTTTTCGGCAAGGGGCTTCGCTTCGTTCTGAACGGCGATACCACTTTTGAGAATATCACGATCGAATACAACGGTACGCTGAACTGCGTTGCACAGTATAACTCCATAACCTTCGGGGAGGGCGTGGTGACCACCCGACTTGACAATGCGGCAAGCGGACTGTATGTTGTCGGCGGTTGGCAGAGCCCCGGCGAGGGTAAGGCGGTTGATCTCGATTCGCATATTACCATAGGCAGCGGCTCCTTTGCGTATGTTATCGGCGGCGCAAGGCAGGGAACCGATCTTACCTTTACCGGCACGCATCATATTACGGTAAACGGCGGCGAGATCCAAACACTATATGCCGGATCGGCGGGCGTGCATACAAGCCAAAATGCAATCCTTACGGTAAACGGCGGCAACATTGCGGAGCTATATTGCAGCGGGGTCGGAGATCTTATGATGCAAGGCAATGTTACGGCAACATTTTCAGGCGGCAAGCTTTCCAACGTCTATGTAAACAATGTCATCGGCGACACCGACATTGTTCTGCAGGGGGCTACGGTGAATGCTATGGCGGTTTCGTATAACAGCACAGCCATAGAGAAGCTACATAAAGCTGCAGGCGGCACCTGCCGTCTTGCATACAGAGGCGTGTATGCAATAGAAGAATACACCGGCTTCGACGAGGTGCAAAACAACTCTTTCACCTACGCAAAGGCAAATGCGACCGGAGACGGACACAGCGAAAGCACCCCCGCTTCCTTTGAAGAAGCGATGAAGACGGCGGCAATGATCGGCGGTTCGGTAAGAATTATCGGCAAAATACCGCTGAACGATTACATCGAGCCCGTGCACGATATAACGATCACGCTGGAGGGTGCATCTGCCGATGCGACTCTACAGATCAGCGGTACCTATACGCTTTTGGGAGAGACCTGCTTTGAAAGGCTTACATTGGACGGGAGCGGCACTTTTGATGCCCGGAACGGCTTTTTTGTTGCGGAAGATACGGTACAGCATACTTCGGGTACGGCACCTGTGATCCTCGGTTCTGCCAGCCTCGGCGGCGGTGCATTCTCCGAGATCCGTGAGGCAGGAACGGTCATTATCTGCGGCGGTGATGTCCAAAAAAGCATTACAGGCGGTAGCGGAGAAACGCATATCACCGTCTATAGCGGCAATATCGGCACGGTAAAGACTACCGATACCTCTATCCGCGAGTTCTCGCTTGCTATGCTCGGAGGAAGCGTTGACAAGGTCATTTTCCGCAATGTTACCGAAGCACTTTCGCTCCGCTTGGTTGACGGAAAGGTTGCCGAATATGCAGTCGAGGGAACAAATGTAAAAGGGAAACTTCTCGCAGATGAGAAGTATTCACTTGCATCGCTTTCATCCGCGGCTTCGTTGTTTGCGATCAGCCGTGAAGCCGTGTTTTTCCTTTGTGACGGCGCAAGCGGAAGCGGAAAGAGCGCATTGGATGCATCCTCTTCACTTACCGATGCCTATGCCGCACTTGGGGAAAACGGCGGCACGCTGGTCATTTGCGGACCGTTTACTCTTGCGACAGCTGCTACGGGACTGAAAAATGAGAAGCCTGTCGTGATCACTTCCGTGTATGACGGCGTGGATTATGCAAAGCGCAATCAGGCGGAATTTGTTTTGGGTGCTAATTTTTACTGCGGCGGTGATACCGAATTCAGAGACATTACGCTCGTCGCGGGTGACAGCAATCGCTCGATCTACGGAAACTGTTATGAGCTTGTCTTAGGAGAAAATATCGTCTGCAAAAAGCATATTTCTTCCGATACCTATCTTTCGGTTATGGGCGGCAACCAGTCTGCACTTCGCGGCGCGACTACAAGTCTCACGATCAATAGCGGAAAGTGGCAGAAGGTAAGAGGCGGCAGCGCCGCTGACGGTAGCACCGATACGGCCGTTACTCTCACGGTAAACGGCGGCGAATTCTATGAATACCTCACACTCGGCGGCTTGGGATCGCACAGCGGCGATATTCACGCTGAGATAAACGGCGGCACCTTCTATCAGGGTGTCTATGCTTCCACTTTGAGCAAAGATACGCAATATTTTAAGAGCAATGTTTCGCTTGTGATCCGCGGTGGCACCTTCTACGGCAATATTGCGCCTGCATTGCGAACGGTCTACCAGTATCCCGGTAGTTACAGCGGTCGCTTTTCTGTTGAGATACAAGGCGGCAATTTCGACCACCTTACCGAGATGCTTGGCACGAGTGGCCGGATAAGCGGCATGACGTCTTCTTTGAAGGTATCCGGTTTGATAGATCTTGATGCCCCTGTCAAGGGAACCGTGACCTTCTCGAACCCTGTCAAGGTCAAGAGCGATCCGTGGCTGTTCTATCATGATGGTTATTACTATCTGACCGGTTCGGCGGCAAACGGTATCACGGTCTGTAAGGCAACGAACATAAGCGATCTTCAGTATGCACTGTATGAAAAGGTGTATACCACTACGATCACGAGTAACTGGTCTGCCGAGATCCACCATTACACCGATGAAGAAGTCGGAGCAGGAAACGGAGGCTGGTATTGCTATATCGGTTCGCCCGAGGACGGCGTGGAAAATGCAACCCGTCGAATGTACGTGATCAAATGTCTGGACGGTGATAATTTGCTTGGACGCTGGGGCAATCCCGTAACGGGTGAAGTGAATGTGCCGCAGCGTGTTCTGGCTCCCGATGTCAAAGACTATGCAAACTGGTGGGGTGCTGGACAGTCGTGCATCCGTATAAACGGAAAGGTCTATGCCCTGTTTGTCTCCGAGGTTGGCAGAGAAACCGCTGATTTTCATCAGACCATCAATATTATGGAGATGGTGAACCCCTGGACGCTGAAAGGCCAGGCATCCGTGATCTGCGTTCCCGAATACGATTGGGAAAAGGTTGGTTACAGCTACAATCCGAATGCTACCGGTAAAAAAGCGTATCCTGCAGTCGTGGAGGGAGCAACCGCCTTGTACGCGGATGACGGAACTGTGTTTTTGACCTATACGGGCAGCGGCGTATGGACCACCGAATATCAGATCGGTTTTATGAAGTATCTTGGCGGTGATCCGCTGGACGCAAAGAACTGGCAGAAAAATCCCACATCCATATTATACAAGTCGAATGAGATCTGCGGAACGGGCCACGGCTCTTTTGTGCAGGATACATCTGGACAGACGTGGATTTGCTATCATGCCTACATGGGTACAAGCACGGGCGGCAGCCGATATGCGATCGCAGAGCCGGTATATGCGGATGAAAACGGTGTCGTAATCGGAAAGGGAACCGGCATTGCCGCACCGCTGGATACCGTTTATGAGGTTGCGCTGAATCCCATGTCGCTCGGCGAAAAAATCAGCGGATTTGATACGGTGGAAAGCAATACCTCTACGGTGGTAAAGCTCACCATCGGATCGCAGACCGCTTACGTCAACGGCGTTGCACAGACGCTGGATACGGTGCCGATCAATCGTAACAACCGCACGATGCTTCCTGTCAGATTCCTTGCCAATACCTTCGGTGTTCCGAATGACGGGATCAAGTGGGATGCGGCAACAAGAACTGCAACCCTCACAAATGCCGAGGCTACAATTGTTGTGACAATTGATGCACCCACGATGACCGTTAACGGTAAAACGGTGGCGCTGGATTCTCCTGCGATCATCGAAAACGACCGCACGTACCTGCCTGTTCGCGCCATTGCAAACGCACTCGGTGTTTCCAATGACAATATTGCATGGGATGCGGTGACCAACACGGCAACGCTCAAAAAGTAAAAAAGAAAAAGCCGCATTGCGGCTTTTTTCTTTTTGGACTTTATCGAATTGCGTTGACCAGTAAAAGGAGGTCAATGAGGGAGATCTTGCTGTCTTTATTCAGGTCGGCCGCTTCGCAGGTTGCTTTGCCAAACAAAGCGCTGACCGCAAGGGTAAGATCGTTGAAATCTGCTTTTCCGTCGCTGTTCAGATCGAATCGTGGCTGTAAGCTGTCACTTGTACGGGAAAGTTTGCCGTTCGGCGCACTGTTTGCAAGCGGAGTCTTGTAGAGCAGGGAACCCTCCTCGATCGTTTCCCACGTACCGCCAAGTACGGTGATCGTATATGCTTTATCGCTGTACAGATCCTTAATGCTATGCGAAAAGTTGTTTTTGTAAATTTCGTTTTGCATATCGCTGCCTCCGTACCGCCATTTACCGCCTACAAGATAGGGGAAAGAATAATCACCATGCGGGCGGTTGAAGCAACTCACACCCTCGCCCATGACAACATTGTTGAAGTTGCACTCGATTACCGAGATCTCGCCAACGGTGACGGGCGCGAAGATCAGATTATCAAAATAAACGGAAGAATGGAGGCGGATAAACTTGAATGTCAGCACCACGTTTCCATGCTCGGCGGTGATCAGCAGCGGACCGTTTGTCGCAGGAACATCCAAAACCGCACTGTCGCTATAATTCTGCATGAGAATGATTTTGCCGCCGTTTGGCAGGCGCTTTGCCGCCTGCGGGATCGTTTTGAGGGGGGAATCCTTTGCGCCTGTATTGGTATCCAGACCGTCGGTATATGCAACGTATACAGTCGGCAGATTTTCTATGGCTTTGAACTCGCCCGCCAGATAGGTTTTCCGTGTAAGCGTTGTTCCCTCAAGTATTGGCTGTGCCACGGCAGTGGGCACGGTCTTATTCTCCTTGGAGCCGGCGAAGAGATACTCGCCTTCAAACCATGCATAGTCGATGCACACACTTCTCGGCGTGCAGAGATCGGTAACTTCCTCGTTCCACGTTCTGTTCGTACGGTGCGTGTGGTAGACGATGAGCATATCCTTGCCATTCGGTGCTTCCACAAAGCTGTGGTGCGCGTTGCCGTACAGATGCGGATTCTCTATGTCATCGTAGTAGAGGTCGGTGGATTTGAGCGCAACATTTTTTGCATCCCGCTTGAAGCCGGACAGCGGATCCTTGCTCGTAGCATAGTGCACCGCGTAATGCGGAGATTTATAGCCGCCGGAGGAGAAGGTGAGGTAGTAGGTATCGCCGTTTTTGATCATGAACGGTCCTTCGGCGACCTTTCCACCCTCGTCGTATTCGGTATCCGATTCTATCAGTAAGCGGAGACTGGTCGTATCCAGCACGACCTCCTCGTCGTTTGCAAGTGCCTGCATGTCCAGTACGCAGCCCCAGATATTGTTTCCCTTGCTCACGGATTGACCGTTCAGCGTCGCAGCCCCCTGCGTAACAAAATAGAAATACATGGTGTCTCCGTCAAGGAAGAAGTGCCCGTCTATGGTAGAGGCCTCCGGAAAGAGAATATCGGGACCGATCGTCTTGAAAGGTCCGAGCGGGCTGTCCGAGACGGCAAAATTCAGGTGGTGCTGGAACGTGACCGTCATGTAGTATTTACCGTTATATTTGATGACCTCGGGTGCCCAGAAAGCATTGTAACCGGAATAGGACGGATCGTCATACACACCGTCCCATTCATAGTGCAGGCAATAGCCCTCTGCGGTCCATTCGACGAGGTTTTTGGAGGACATGACACGGAAGCCGTAGGCATCGCCGCTGGTCGCATAGAGGTAGTAGGTGCCGTCGTCATCCTTTAAGACAAAGGGGTCTGCACCGGGAGCAACCGGATTTGTAAAGGTCTCCCCCGAAAACGGCTGTTCTTCCTTGGGCAATTCCTCGCCGTATACCGAAACAACGAGATTGTCAAAAGCGGTTGCGTTCAGATTGCAGAGTGCCGTACCTTCAAAACGCTTATCGTTATTGCCGTACAGACGGAACCCGAAAGTGCCTTTTGTATAGGTCTTATCTTCTACGGTCGCACTCCAGACCGGTCGGTCGCGGTCAATGTCCGTGACGTACATCGTGATCGTGTCACCCTTTACGGCAAGCTGAATATGCACATTGGCGGCAGGCGTGGTTACTTTTTTGCTGACGATGAAATTGTTGCCCCAGTTTCCTGTCGTGCCGCCGTAGCCAAGTGCGCACTTTTCACCCGTAAAGGACAAGTAGCCGAGGTAGCCGTAGAAGTTGTTGCCGACGCTATTTCCGTTTGCTCTTTGCAGGTCGCTGCGTATAATTACGCCACCCTGCGACTGCACATTATACATATCCACATCCACAACATAGTCGGTCAGCGCGGTCAGCTTGTCGTCTCCGCTGAACAGAATGAAGTTCTGATCCTTGTTCGGCGTTTCTGTGAGATACAGTTTTCCGTCTTTTATCTCCCAAGTGCCGTAGTACTGCGTGAAATCATCCAGCGCCGAGGCATCGTCAAAGGTGTTCTTATAGACGGGAATCAGGCTGGAAGTATCGATTCTCTCCACCGCAGATGCGGTTGTACAGAGCAGTAGTATTGTTAGCAAGATGCAAAATAAAAACTTCAGTTTCATAACATTCTCCATTCTGCCGCCGTGCGGCGGCACAAAAGCAAAATGAAATCCTCGGTACCGCACTCTGTGCGGCAAAATGGGTTTGGGTCCCATTTTGCGAGGAGTTCGTGCGTGAAACTCTCTATGCAAAACATATTGCAATTTGAACTTTCACGCTATTCTCCTTTGCTAAATAGGATACTTCAATATACCATAACTTTGTCGATGTGTCAATTATACGCGCATAGTCACGTTTTGTGGAAAGTTCATTCGATCAATTGGGTGCAGTTAAGCGTTGGGTCAATTCCTTCTTTTTGCTTTATGCGGTATGGATAAACATAATCTTTTGGAAGCGAAGACGGCGTATATCCGGTGGCGTCCTTAAAAGTGCGGTTAAAGCTGCGGATAGTATTGAAACCGCAACTATAGGCAATTTCGGTTATGCTTGTTTGATTTTTACGTAGCATTTTTATTGCAGTTCCGATACGCACAGTGTTAAGGTATTCGGTAAAGGTCATATCAAACATCTGGTAAAACAACTTCGAAAAGTACGGTTTGGTAAAGCCCATATGTGCGGCGGCATCACTGAATGTAAGCGTAGCATAGTCGTGGCTTATAAGCTCGATGATTTTATTATAATTTTTGAATACGGCGGTATTTGCGAAGTCTTTTTTAGTTTCGCGGGTGTTTTCTCCTCGCATCATTTTAGCAAATGCCGTCGATAGCATATTCAGCGCTATAATGTTTCCGAATTTGTCCCTGTGTTTTAACTCACATCGTATTTCATCAATTAAGGAGGAAGAGAAGTATCTGTCTTGTAACATAGGAGAGACAAGTCTTTTGTCTGAAAACAAATCAGCGAAATAACCTGTGTCTGCTTGGATTACGCTGATGATTGTGTGGCTATCGGACTTTATACGGTGTATGTCATTTGCATATACAAAAACAGATTCTCCTCCGTGCAGGACATAAAGCACATTATTTATGATTATTTCTGCGGTTCCTTGGTCAATATGTATCAATTCATGCTCAATATGATAATGCGGAAGATTGATAAGGTTCCGATATTTTCGCAATGTGAAGTATTCATTAACATTTTTGTTAGTACTCTCGAATATCGCTTCCATAATGTAATCCTCATTTTGATAGAATTGATCCTCTTTTACAAAAATAATATCATAAAAATTAATAGATGTCCATAACAAGATAACAGATTTCTTGAAACGTTTTTAATATATGGTAATCTAAAGATGAAGAAAACTATTACTCTGTGAAAGGTGTTAAAATGAGCAAATACAACAAAGAATTCTGGCTACTCGTCGGAAGCCAGACATTATACGGAGATGAAGTTTTGAACACGGTTGACAGTCGTGCCGCTGAGATGACGGATTTTCTTAACGCTTGCGGCAGACTTCCGTACGAACTCGTATACAAAGGAACTGCAAAGAGTAACTCGGAGATTACCGAAATCATCTCCGAAGCTAACTATAATAAAAACTGCGCCGGCGTTATCACATGGTGTCATACATTTTCGCCCTCGAAAATGTGGATAAACGGTCTTGCGATGCTGCAAAAGCCGTATTGCCATCTTGCAACGCAGTATAATAAGGCAATACCCAACGATGAGATCGATATGGATTTTATGAATCTCAATCAGGCGGCGCACGGCGACAGAGAACACGGATTTATCGCCGCAAGGCTTCGTATTCCGCGCAAGGTGATTGCGGGTCATTGGCAGGATGAAAGAGTTATTGACCGCCTTGGCTCATGGATGAAGTCGGCTATCGGTGTAGCTGTATCCCGTGAACTCAAGGTCATGCGTTTCGGCGATAACATGCGTGAGGTTGCCGTTACCGAGGGTGATAAGGTTGAAGTACAGGCAAAGCTCGGTTGGCAGGTAAATACATGGGCGGTAGGCGACCTTGTGAAAGAAATGTCTACTGTTACCGAAGCAGAAATTGATGCTCTTATGGCAACCTACCAAGAGAAATATGACATAGCAACGGACAATATAGCGGCAATCCGCTATCAGGCAAAGGAAGAGATCGCTATGGAAAAGATGCTTGCGCGTGAGGGCTGTGCGGCATTTACAAATACATTCCAGGATCTTTACGGCATGGAGCAGCTTCCCGGCATTGCTACCCAGCATCTTATGGCAAAGGGCTATGGCTACGGCGGTGAGGGTGACTGGAAGGTTGCGGCAATGACCGCCATTATGAAAGCCATGGGCGATAACGGCAACGGTGCATCTGCTTTTATGGAGGACTATACATATCACCTTGAAAAGGGCAACGAATACAGCCTTGGCGCACATATGCTTGAGGTTTGTCCCTCGCTTGCGTCAAACGAAGCAAGGCCGAGAATTGAAACGCACCACCTTGGCATCGGCATGAACGAAAAAGATCCTGCAAGACTTGTTTTTGAGGGCAAGTCAGGAAAGGCGATCGTTGTCAGCCTTGTGGATATGGGCGGCAGACTCAGACTGATCTGTCAGGACATTGAATGCGTAAAGCCGATCATGTCTATGCCAAATCTTCCTGTAGCAAGAGTAATGTGGAAGCCTGAGCCAGACCTGCTTTCGGGCATCGAATGCTGGATAGCGGCAGGCGGTGCAC
>CAYQBT010000006.1:10110-16817 GCA_964415775.1 uncultured Lachnospiraceae bacterium | reverse complement strand
AGGCACAACTGCATGCGGAGGGCATCGAGTATACGCTCGAGACGGTCGGTTGCCGTGAGGAGGACTGGGCAGAGTCCTGGAAGAAGTACTATCACCCCATCAAGGTCGGCAAGATCGTCGTTGTCCCCGCGTGGGAGGAGTATACCCCCGCCGAGGGCGAGATCACGGTCACGATGGATCCCGGTATGGCGTTCGGTACGGGTACGCACGAGACAACCCGCCTTGTGATCGCAATGCTGGAGAAGTATGTCAAGGCAGGCGACCGCATGCTGGACGTCGGAACGGGTAGCGGCATCCTTTCGATCTGCGCTTCGCGCCTTGGCGCGGCGGCTTGTGCGGCATACGACATTGATCCCACCGCGGTCAAGGTCGCGCGAGAGAATATTGCGGCAAGCGGCGTGGAGAATGTCACCTGTGACGTCTCCGATCTGCTGAAAAACGTTGATCTTAGCGGCGGCAAGTACAACATCGTTGCGGCAAACATCGTTGCGGATATTATCGTCCGCATGATGCCCGACATCGGCGGCTATATGGCGGAGGATGCGGTGCTGATCGCGTCCGGTATCATCTGCCCGCGTCGCGCCGAGGTAGAGGCATCTATGGCAGAGCACGGCTTTGAGGTTTTCGATGAGCTCGTCGAAAACGATTGGTGTGCCCTCGCGGTAAGAAAGAAGAAGTAAAAAAACAGGAACGCCTTTGCAAGGCGTTCCTGTTTTTGTTATGCTCCTACATAAATATTGACTTTTGCGTTTTCCTTGGTGAGGATATCGGTTTGTTGATTTGGCGCGAAGTGCTCTTTACCACCGAATACAATTTTTTGCGTGGTGTTTGCGGTTAAAGTACCGTCCTCATTTTTGGAAATTGCTATATCTAAGGTATAGTGCACTTGATGCCACCAATTTGTATTAAAATGTCCGAATCCAACGGAAACATCTCCAAAGTCACTTACGGGGATAATAAAGCGGAAAGTGTTATATCCGTACGCGCCTTTTCTAAATTGAAAGGTGTTGTTTTTGATGGTTGCGGATTCGTAACCATCGAAAGAGAGCTCCGTTCCGCTCAGATCCATTTCTTCACCATCCATCGTTACATGGATGTCACCGGTGTTATGATGTAGTGCAAGTCTTTGCGGGAGTTCTTCCATAAAATCGGGATTGCCAAGCACGATCACTGCCGGAAAGGCAAGTAAAAGTGCAACAATGAAAATACCAATCAGCAAAAGTGTTTTTTTCATAGTGTTACCTCTTGTTATGCAAGTAGATAAATTGTAGGGGAGGCGTCTCGCCTCCCGAAACATTGATCTATGCGGGAGGGGAAACCCCTCCCCTACGGTTTGGTTATCTTTTCTTTTTCAAATGGCTTTTTATTCTTCTTCCATTGTCCACGCGCGCGCTTTAGCGGCTGCTTTTTCTTTTTGCTTCTTTAGATCTTTTTGATAATAAATGACAAGAGGAACAACGCCTATGCCGGCAACGATGCATGCAATACCGATAAGTCGCTGCGTCAGTTGTTGTTTTGCGGCAAATGCCGCATAATCCGTTTCAAGGTCACATTGATATACCAGGTTGAGGTTGATGAGAGGATATGTAAAGTCATTTTCGTTGTACCAATCCAATAGCTCTTGAAAATATCCGTTGATCTTGTCGGGAATTTTCCTTGCTTCAAAGTATCCGGAAAGGCTTAGATCTCCGATTGCGCGATCCTCGTTTGCAAGAAAGGCGGAAATGTCGGTCATAATATTTTCATCTGCGTTTACTTGAAGCGAAATGCAATGGATCTCGCCTGTTTTATCCGCAAAAAAAGCCACGTAAAACTGCTCGTCTACCTTAACTACTTCCCCGGTATAGCGAGCCGTTTGGGAATATTGGGCATAGGTGTCTCCAACAAAAAGGTCGTTGATCTTGTATACCCCGCCGTTTATAATCTCAGATGCGGCAATATCCGTGATCGCAACAGGCTCACTCGGAGCTGATAAGGTACCGGCAAATACAAATATACCGACTAAAACCATAAACACCGCAAGTATGCAAATGAATATACGGAACTCTTTAGTAGCGGTCGACACAGGGATTGAAAAGAATGGCATAGAGGGCTCCTTTAAAGTGGATTTGTTTCAGTATAGCATATATATTTTTGAAAGTCAATTTTTGCAAACCACACGCGCATACAGCGAGGTTGCCGCGCCGAAGAGTGCAATTGCGCCGATCGCGCAGGGGATCGGTGCTTCGAGCGCCGCATAGAAGAAGGACGGCGGGAGAAGCAGGCGCGGCCAAGCGGGGATGCCGATCAGGGATGGCAGATCGGCGAAGATCGGGCAGAAGCCGAGCGAGAGTAAACAGAGCGCGATCATCGGGATGCGTAGTCGTTCCGCATCCCCGAAAATCGCGGTGCAGAGCACACCGAGGGCGGACAAAAAGACGGTGTAGGATAGGGCGGCGGGAATCAGCCCCGCCGCGCCGTTTTGAAAGAGCAGATCGGTCAGCCACAGCGATGCCGCGGTGACGGTAGCAAAGAGCGCGAGCACGGCGAGGATGGACGGAAAAGCAAAGGCGCGCAGTGCCCGCCGCGCACCGATGCGTCCGGCAACGGCACGAAATTGTGTCTTCGTATACGGGCAGGCGAAAAGCCCGAACGCAAAGAACAAAAACAGCGCGACAATGCCGGCGCAGAGCTGTAGCGAAAACGGCTTTGTCTTAGCAGGAACTCCGTTTGTCGTCTGAAAGGTAAAGGTAAACGAGGCTTCTTTTTCCAGATAGGCATCGATCTCGGCGCGCATCTCCTCGGGCGTGCGCGTTACCCCCGCGTTCTCCAGCAGTTCACTTGTCAGATAGGGGGTGTAGGCCTCCAGCAGATATACCGCGATGCGATAGCGGTAGAGCGGACGCAGGAGCGCGGTGGGGGATTCGATAAAGGCGATCATGCCGGTGGTGTTGCCTTTTGCAAGCCGCTTTGTAAGATCATCGGGCAAAACGGCACCCATAGAAATCTCGCCGCGGGCAATGGCTTTTCGCAGGGAGGCTTCGTCCTCGTAGGCGATAAATCCGTCGGTGAGGAGACGCGCGCCAAGCTCGGTTGCGACTGCGTCACTACCGATTACAATGCCGAAGTCGGGCAGACCGTCATCCTCTTCCAGCGTGCCGCTAAGCAGGATGCAGGCAAGAAAAAGTGCGAGGATAAACGGGAGTGCGGGGACGCGCAATAGGCGTTTCCAGATCAGCATCATGCCGCACCTCCTTTTTTGCAGATGCGCCGCATCTGCCACACCGCCGCACCAAACGCGACTGCGGTATAAGCGGTCAGCATGCCGAGCGCGCCAAGGTCAAAGCCGCCGCCGTACAGCGGCGCAAGCAGTCTCGCCGCAAGTCCCGACGGGGTAAAGCTACCGAAGCGCGTGACGGTATAGGGCAGCATCGCGGGCGGGAGCAATCCGCCGCCGAGGAAGAGGCCTGTCACAGAGAGCGCAAACAACAGCGAAATGCCGAGCGCGCTTTGCGAAAACAGTACCGAAAGTGCCGACAAAAACAGGCTGATCAGCACAAGACACAGCGCCGCCGAACACAGTGCGGCGGGGGTGCATGTCAGCGGCAAAAGGGAAGCCGACAGCGCGGTCGCGGCGATACAAAGCAATATGCGCGTAAGGAGCGGTACGATCGCTTTCTGAACAGTCAGTATACCGCCGCCGATCCCATAACTGCGGATACGGCGGAGCATGGGCGGCGCACAGTCGCGCGCCGTGTAGGGGAAGAACAGAACTTCGCAAAGAAGCAGTAAAAACGCAAGGAAAGCGCACACATAGTGGGCAGCGATGCCGACACCGCTTTCGCTGTAAGGCAGCACCTCGACCGAAAAGGCGCTTTCGGGCAGGGAGAGCAGCCGCATGGCATAGCGCAACTCCAGCTTTTCGATCGCATCCTGCGCCGTCGCCGCAGGGAGCGTATCGCGCAAGGGCGGCCACGCGCTCATCACGCCGTATTCGGCGACCTTGATGAGCGTTTCGCCGGTTACGGCGAAGTGCTCTACGACATTTGCCGCGGGCAGCAGTCTGTCGGACAAGAGGATGGTCACCGCAGAGCTTTCTCCCCGCAGAATACGCGAGAGATAGTTTTCTTCAAAGAGGATCGCGGCATCATATTCGCCGCTTGCAATGCCGCTTTTTGCGGCATCGGTGTCGCAGTATTCCATTTGGAAAAGCGCGGAGACATCCCCGCTCCCTGCGATCGCGCTGATCGCGGTTTGGGAGAGGGCAGAGCCGTCCTTGTCCACCAGCGCGAGCTTGGCTTTTGTCGGCTCGGCAAAGGCACTGCCGAGCACGGCGCCAAGGCTTGCGGCAATGCCGAGGCAGAGCAGTGCGCAAAGAAAAAGCATGGACAGAAAATGTCTGCCGTACAGGCGCAGATCCTTTTTAAACAGGGCGAAAAGTTTACGCATACGCTACCTCGCCGACCGATTCTATTTGCAGTTTGCCATCCTCGATCCGGATGACGGTATCGGCAAAGGCGGTATATTCCTCGCGGTCATGCGCGGCATACAAAACGGTTTTTTTTGCGTGGACAAGCTCCTTCACAAAAGCTAAAAACATCTCGCGGTGCGCCTTGTCGAGCGCGGCGCAGGGCTCGTCAAAGAGGTAAATATCCGCATCGGTCAGGAGGGTGCAGACGATACTGCAGAGCTTTTTCATACCGCCCGACATCTTACGGATGCGCATTTTGCGCAAATCGTCGGCACCGAAGAGCAGTGTATCGGGTATCGTACAGCCGGCAAGCGAGGCGAAAAACTTTAAGTTGTCGTCCAGCGTCAGCTCCTCCACAAGTGCGATCTCCTGCGGCAGGTAGGCGATGCGCCCGTTTGCGATCACTCTGCCGCTCTCGGGCTGCAGAATGCCTGCCAGTGTGCAGAGCAGCGTGGATTTCCCGCTGCCGTTTTCGCCGAGCAGCGTCGCCGCTTGTCCCTTCCCGAGCGAAAAATCAACCGCGCGCAGGATATTCTTTTTTCCGTAGGCAAGGGTGAGATCCTTTGCCGCAAGCATACATTCCATTTTTGCGCCTCCCGTATGGTCTTTATATATGATAACATTTTTTTAGCATTTCGTCAACTGACTCTTGTAATTTACATGTATCTATAGTATACTGTATTTGTAAATAAATATCTGCAGAAAGGAATTTACACTATGAAAAAGATACTGGTTGCACTTGCGCTCGTTTTGGCACTTGCCCTGACCTTTGTCGGCTGTGAAGAGAAGAGCGGTGCGGATTATGTGATCGAGGGCTTTGAAAACCTCGTAGCGGATGTAGAAGCGAAACAGATCACCGAGCCGGTGCGTCTTTCGTTTTCGGTAGAGGATATTACCAAGCTGTGCAGTATGCTCGGCGTGGATATGACCGGTGTGCCGACGCTGAAGAATGCGTTTATGGATATGTATATGAGCCCCACGCTTGGAAAGGCGGATATCGGGGTAACGCTGGACGATAAACCGCTGAATCTCGCGCTTTTGGGGGATGGGAACAGCATAGTTCTTACTTCCGAACAGCTTTCCAAGGACTATGGTTGTACCGTAGCGGAGCTTTGCACCTTGCTGGAAAATCTTCTTGACGTGAAGATTGAGCTGTCCGAAACCATGACAGCTTACAACGATCCCGCAAAGGTAGAGGCGATCGAGGTGCGCTACGGCGAGAAGCTGGAGACGCTCGTTCGCGAGAACATCGAGTTTACCACCGAGAAGGACGGCAAGAACGTACTGGTCAGCTTTGTCCTTACGCCCGAAAACTTTACCGAGATCTTCTACACGATGTATACCGATTTTAAGGCAGATGCCGAGCTGCAGGAGTGGCTTGAAGATTCCAATATTGACATTGATATTGAATTCGGCGATATGACAAAGGAAGAGATGCTGTCGGGCTTGACCGATGCGCAGTTTAGCGGTGACGTCAAGATGACCATCGTCAAGAAGACCTCCGAGATCGTGGCGGTAGATGCAACGCTCACCGCAGACGAAGAACCCCTTACCATGCAGTACGCCGAGACCGCGGACGGCTTTACCGCAACCGTCAAGGTTGAGGAAAATGTGGCAGAGATCGTGCTCAAGGCGACCGAGGAGACCTGCTCGTTTATGATGCAGGTCACCGAGGACGGTACAGAGGTAGCCGATGTAGAGTTCTCGTTTGCAGAGGATATTTCCTTCTCCGCAACCATGGAGGGTACGACCGTTGGCGCAAACTTTGATTACACGGTAGATAAGAACCGCTTTGAGATGCTTCTAAGAGAGGTAAGCATGGGCGGTATCACGCTGGATCTTTCCGAGATCGGCATCAAGATGCTTGTCGAGACCGGCGTAGAGGCTCCCACCATGCCGACAGAGTATACCTCTGTTGCAAACTACACCGCAGAAGATCTCCAGACGATCCTGATCGAGTTCGTTATGGGCGCAGGTCTGCTCAAGTATTTCATGTAAACAACATACCGAAGATCCCCGAATGTATCGGGGATCTTCTTTTACTTAGATCTGTCTTTGAAGTTCGAAAAATATTCTTGACATTTGCAATATATTGTGGTATTATAAGTCCACTATTTGGAAAGTGAGGTGGACAGAATGACACGATATATCTTTGTAAGAACGAACGCACATTTGTCCGCCGATACGCTTTTGTAATCGTTTTTTTTGGATGGAAGTCGCTCGTGTATATGCATGAGCGACTTTTTGCTTTTGTAAA
>CAYQBT010000006.1:0-10100 GCA_964415775.1 uncultured Lachnospiraceae bacterium | reverse complement strand
AGAAAAATTCAAGTCCGCAATATTTGCCTTAAAGCTTGCATGGAAGGTCAACAAAAAGGTATTTCTTGCGTGGATGGCGGCAAGTACGGTCTTATCGGTGCTGCCTGCCATCGTGCTGTTGCTCAACAGAAACGTCATTTCGACCTTGTCTGCATTTCTTGCAAGCGGAGAGGGCGTATTCGGTGACGTGGTCGGCAGTATCCTTTTGCTTGGTCTGTTTGTCGCGGTAAACGGTCTTTCGGGGCGCGTGAATCATGATCTTGTGTACATGATGATGTACGACACCTATTACTACGGTATGGGCGAGCAGTTCATGAACAAGCGGCAGAAGGTCACGCGCGAATACCTGCTCGACAAGGCGGTGCGCGACGAGATGCAGTCTACTTCCATGAAGTATTCCACGCTCAACAGCTTTATGACGGGGCTTGTCACCGTGGTGGGCAAGTTGGTTTCCACGATCTCGCTGCTCGCTGTTGCCGCAAGTGTATCGCCGGTGATTTTCGGTATTTGCCTTGCCTATATGCTTCTTGCATCGGTATATAATTTTCATGCAAGCAACAAACTGCAGGAAAAATACGAGATTTACGACCGTGCGCTGCACCGCACGCGCTATTATCAGTCGATGGCACGCGGCGAGGGACTTGCCAAGGAAGTGCGCATTTACGAGTCACGCGACGATATTTTGAAGCAGTGGGAAGAAGCGTATAAGACCATTGAAAATATGGATAGAGCGCAGACCCGCAAACGGGAGATGCAGCCGTTTTTCAGCGGGCTGTTGTTTTATATGACGATGGCAGGGGTCCTCTTGTATTCGATCTTCTCGGTTGCAAGAGGCGAAATGACCGCAGACGTATTTCTAATGGTGTATTCGCTCTCCACGAGTTTTTCGGGCGCAATTCAGGAGATGACCAAGGGGCTTGGAACCATTTCGTGGTCGCTCTTTGAGCTTGGAAGACAACGCAGACTGCTGTTCTCTGCGCCTGAAAGAGTGGATGCGGAGAATCCGCGCGCACTGGGTACGGACGAAGACGTGGTATACGAGTTTAAAAACGTCACTTTTGGCTACGATCCCGAGAAGCCTGTATTAAAGGATATAAACTTCAAGATCAAAAAGGGCGAGAACATCGCGCTTGTCGGCTACAACGGCAGTGGCAAGACCACGCTGACCTCGCTGATGCTCGACAGCTACCGACCGCAGTCGGGCGAGATCCTGTTTTACGGGCATCCGCTTTCCGAATATGCCTACGACGACATCAAAAAGCAGATCGGCGTGTTCTTTCAGCAGAGCTTTATCTTCCATTCGCCGCTCCGTGACAATGTCGGCTACGGCTGTGTGGAAGAGATACACAATGAAGAACGCATCAAAGAAGCGATCCGTGCGGGCGGCGCCGAAAAGGTGGTCGCTAAGCTGCCAAACGGTATGGACACGTGGCTGAAGCGCGACATTCGTCCCGATGGTGTCGGACTTTCGGGCGGTGAGCAGCAGCGCGTTTGCGTATCGCGCACCCACATGAGCAAAGCACCCATCATGATCTTTGATGAGCCTGCGGCGGCACTCGATCCGATCGCCGAGATGCAGCAGTTCATGGAGATCAAAAAGAAGATCTCGGGCAGAACGTCGGTGCTCATTTCTCACCGCGTCGGTTTTGCAAGGCTTGCCGACCGAATCCTCGTCATGGACGGCGGCAGACTTGTGGAGGATGGCACGCATGAGGAATTGCTCGAAAGGGACGGTGTGTACGCATCCTTCTTCCGCGAGCAGGCAAAATGGTATGATAACGGAGAGGAGGCGAAGGAAGATGCGTAAAGATCCGGCAATGGAGTATAAAAAGGAAAACATCGAAAAGCTCTCCTTTAAAGAGACTTGCACCGTGATCGGTAAGGCTCTGCGGGTCAGTCTCAAAACCAAGACCGCGTTTTCCTTTATCGTGGCACTGCTCGGCTTTGCCTTTGCCTTTCTCCCCGCGCTTGTTTCCTCGGTAATGAAGCTTTTTACCGATGAAATTCAGACAATGGCGACCGGCGGCGTATATGAGCTGCGCCACGTGCTTTTGCTCTTTGGTTTGCTTATTCTGTTACATATTGTGCAGGTCGGCTTCCAGTTTGTCAGCCGGTATACGCTTGCCTGCGACAGTATCCGCACAAACAAGTATCTCATTCGCCACATCATCGAAACAACCTGCAATATCAAGTACAAATATATAGAGAACCAAGCGGAATTTGCACAGAAGGTCGAATTTGTCAACTCTTATTCGGGTTTCCGCGTTGCGAACAGCATGCAGAATATTATCAGTTGGCTGCAGCAGCTCGTTACCTTTATCAGCGTGCTTTTGCTGCTTGCAAAGGTCAGCGTATGGGTGGCTGTTTTGCTTGTCGTTACCTCTATCCCAGCGGCGATCCTCTCCTATAAGCAGAGAGATGCTACGTATGTACATACTGTCAAGTATATGATGGAGGGCGCGCTCGTTATCCACTATATGCAGATCCTCACGCGGCACAATCCGTTTAACGATATTTGCCACTTCCGCATTTTCGACTACCTTAAGGGAAAATGGCGCGAGATCTGTGACGACTATACCGGTAAGAAGAATGCCATGACGAAAAAGCACGTGCTCTATAACAGTGCGGCGGATCTGATGCGCAATCTCGTGTATATTGCGGTTCTGCTCGTGGCGGCATATAAGATCTACGAGAATCCGGCGCTGGGACTTGGCATGTTCACGCTGATGATGTCGCTTTCCAAGTCGTTTCAGTCGGTGACGACGAGTCTCCTCGTACAAGGCGGTGTGTTTCTCACCGATATTTCCTATATGCGGGATTATTTTGACCTGGATAAGTTGGAGCAGGAAAAGATCGACAAAGAAGCAAAGCCGCGCGAGAGCGGGGAAGTACAGTTCGAAAACGTGCAGTTTACCTATCCCGGCTGTGAAGATCCCGTGCTGAAAAACATCAACGTTCATATCCGTGACGGCGAGACGGTTGCTATCGTGGGCGAAAACGGCAGCGGAAAGACCACTTTTGTCAATCTGCTTTGCGGTATGTATACGCCTGAGCGCGGCAACGTTTCGATCGGTGGACACGATATGGAGGAAAATCCGACGGCGGCGCGCAGAACGGTATCGGCAGTATTCCAGAATTTCGGCAAATACGACGCTACGCTTCGCCATAATATTACAGTTGCGGATCCCGACCGCAAGGAGGCGGACGAGGATGCGGCGCTGTGGAAGCTTTCGGAGCTGACAGGCTTTGCTGCGTGCGTCAAAGAACAGGCACACGGCTTTGACGAGGAGATCGGCGACTTCGCAAGAAAAGGGAACGACCTCTCGGGCGGACAATGGCAGAAACTTGCACTCACCCGCGCACTCTGGCGCGACAAGGCACGCATCATGGTGCTGGACGAGCCGACAGCGGCGCTGGATCCGATCGCGGAGGCGGAGATCTACAAGAACTTTGCGAAAATGACGGACGGCAGAACGACTCTGCTCGTTTCACACCGTCTCGGGGTGACCTCGCTCGTTGACCGTATCCTCGTGTTCCGCGACGGCGAGATCGTCGAGGATGGCAGTCACCGCGAACTGTTAGGAAAAAACGGCTACTACGCCGAGCTCTTCCGCGCACAGGCAAAATGGTACACGGACGAGTTAGCGGAATCATAGAACAAGCCCGATGTGTCAAAACACATCGGGCTTGTTTTTCTGTGCAACATACTCATTTTTTGCAATTCTTTTTCTTTTTTGTATGGGCAAAATTTTGAAAAACACTTCCATTTCGGGAGAATATATGCTATTATATATTAGATATACTGGGTGAACCATGGGGAGTGGAAGCATTGGAAAAGAAAATCCTTTTTTCAAAGGCGACCGAGGAGACAGAGCAGATCGGACGCGCTTTGGCAGAAGAACTGCTCGCCGCAGGGAAGAAAAGCGCGTTTATCGCGCTGTACGGCGATCTCGGCGTGGGAAAAACCGCGTTTACGCGCGGCTTTGTCTCGGTGATCTGCCCTGCGCGCGTGAAGAGTCCGACCTATACCGTGGTCAACGAATACCGCGGCGGCGTCATCCCCGTATTTCACTTTGATATGTACCGCATTGACGGCGAGGACGATCTCTATTCCACCGGTTTTTACGACTATCTGGAAAGCGGCTATCTGCTGGCCGAGTGGAGCGAGAATATTCCGTTTGCCCTGCCGCCCTCACGGATCGCGGTCACGATTGAAAAAACCGACGTGGAAGCGCGCCGGATTACCATTGAGGCATTTGCATGATTATATTAGCTTTGGATTCCACGGCGAAGGCGGCAGCCGCCGCGCTCTTGGATGGGAATAGACTGCTTGCAAAAGAGATGCACGATGACGGAAACACGCACAGTTGTACGTTGCTTCCGATGGTCGAGCGTCTGCTGGCGGCAAACTCGCTGACCGTGGACGATATTGACCTGTTTGCCGCAAGCGCAGGCCCCGGCTCGTTTACCGGTGTGCGTATCGGCGCGGCAACCCTGAAAGGGCTTGCTTTTGGCAGAAATAAACCCTGCGTGGCGGTCAGCGCATTGCATGCGCTTGCCTATAATCTGCGCGGCAGTGACGGCGTTGTCTGTGCGCTCATGGATGCGCGCCGCGGACAGTTTTACACAGCGTTTTTTTGCATCGAGGACGGTGCCGTCCGGCGCCTGACGCCCGATGCGGCAAAGAGCGGTGAGGAGATCGCCGCCGAGGCAAAGGCGTACGGACACGTGACGCTGGTCGGCGACGGTGCGGCGTCCTCGCTACCGTATTTTGCAGGCTGCGACGCTTCGCTTGCCGCAGAGGAAAGCCTGCTTGCCGACGGTGAGAGCGTGGGACTTTGCGCGCTTGCACAGTACGGACGCGGCGAGAGCGTGAGCGATGCGGCGTTTGCACCCACCTATCTGCGTTTGCCGCAGGCAGAACGCGAGAGATTAGAGAAAGAAAAGCAAAAAGAGGAGCAGAAATGAAGATTTTCAATACAGTTATTATCGGCGCGGACAGCGCGGGATACGCGCTCAAGGAGCAGATCAAGGAAAAGCTGATTGCTGACGGTTACAATGTCGTTGACAAGGGCACCGATTCGGACGCATCCTGCCATTATCCGATCTTTGGCGGCGCGGTTGCCGAGGGCGTGCAGGGTGCAGACAAAGACACCTGTGGCATCCTCGTTTGCGGCACGGGCATCGGCATGAGCATGGTTGCCAATAAGTACAAGGGCATCCGCGCAGCTTGCTGCTCGGACACCTTCTCGGCACGCATGACGCGTGCACACAACGATGCCAACATTCTCTGCTTTGGTGCGCGCGTGGTCGGTTACGGTCTTGCGTGTGACCTCGTGGACGCATTCCTTTCCACCGCTTTTGAGGGTGGACGGCATCAGACGCGCGTGGATATGATCAGTGATATAGAAAAATAAACGGGAGACTGATATGCATAATATTCCCACTATTTTGGAGCTCTACGATCTTGAGCATACGATCGCGGGCGAGTATTTAAAGCAGTTTACCTATCCCTGGGAGGCGCTGAAGGGCATCGAGAAATTTATCATCGAGCTCGGCAAGAGCCTGCCTCGGGAGGAATACGTGAGTCCGAAGGAAAATGTCTGGATCGCCAAGGATGCCAAGGTCTTTGACAGCGCATACATCGGTGCGCCCTGCATCATCGACCACGGTGCCGAGGTTCGCCACTGCGCCTTTATCCGCGGCAGCGCGATCATCGGCAAAAATTCGGTCTTCGGCAATTCCTGCGAGATCAAAAATTCGATCATCTTCGACGATGCCGAGACGCCGCACTACAACTATGTAGGCGACTCGATCCTCGGCTGGCATTCGCACATGGGTGCGGGCTCGATCACGTCCAATGTTAAGAGTGACCGCTCGAATATCGTGATCAAATGCGGCAAGGAGACTGCCGAAACGGGTCGCTACAAGATCGGCGCGATGCTCGGCGACTATGTAGAGGTCGGCTGTAACAGCGTGCTCAACCCCGGCACGATCATTGGTAAAAACACAAATATTTATCCGCTCTCCCGCGTGCGCGGTGTGATCCTCGAAAACAGCATCTACAAGAGTGAGGACAACATCGTTCTGAAAGAAACGCGGTAAGGGATAAGGCAATAAGGAGTCTATATATGGGCAGATTGTTTGGAACAGACGGTATCCGCGGCGTGGCAAATGAAAAGCTCACGGTCGAGCTTGCCATTGCAACCGGTCGTGCGGTTGCCGCGTCTCTCGGCGTGGCGGGAAGCGGACGCAGCCGTACCAAAAAGATGATCCTTCTCGGCATGGATACCCGCATTTCCTCGGATATGCTTGCCTCGGCAATGGCGGCGGGCATCCTCTCGGTAGGATATGACGTCGTACAGCTCGGCGTGGTTCCCACACCGGCAGTTGCATATCTCGTTCGCAAATACAAGGCGCGCGCCGGCATCATGATCTCGGCATCGCACAATCCCTATGAGTTCAACGGCATCAAGGTCTTCAACAGCGAGGGCTTCAAGCTGGCAGATGAACTGGAGGAAAACGTAGAGTCGATGGTGCTTGGGGAGACTCCCATGCCCTCTGCGGCAACCGGTGCTTCGATCGGCAAACTGATCGCAATGCCGGATGCGCTGCAGGAGTATATTGACTTTGTTGCCTCCACGATCGAGGGTGACCTCAGCGGGCTTTCGGTTGCATTTGACTGTGCAAATGGCTCGGCTTTTGCCACTGCAAAGAAGCTGTTCACCTCGCTCGGCGTGGATTGCTACATGCTTTCCGACGCGCCGGACGGTACCAACATCAATACCGACTGCGGTTCGACGCATCTGGAGAATCTGATCGCCTATGTCAAGGCGAACAAGCTGGATATCGGCATTGCCTTTGACGGGGACGCGGACAGAGTGCTCTGCGTGGACGGTAAGGGCGAGGTCGTGGACGGCGATATGATCATGGCGATCCTTGCGCTGGATATGAAGGCGCGCGGCAGACTGCGCGGCAACACGGTCGTCGGCACGATCATGTCCAACTTCGGCTTTATCAAGTTCTGTGAGCAAAACGGTATCCGCTTTGAAGCGACCAAGGTCGGCGACCGCTATGTGCTGGAGGAGATGCTGCTCGAGGATTACCGCTTCGGCGGCGAACAGTCGGGACACATCATCTTCAAGGACTATGCCACCACCGGTGACGGTCAGCTTACGGCTGTACAGCTCCTTGCACACATCAAGGCAAGCGGCAAGACACTCGCCGAGCTGAAAAAGGTGATGGTCAAATATCCGCAGTGCATCGTCAATATCCGAACTACCGATGCGGCAAAGCTTGCGTTCTACACCGATGACGATATCAAGGCGATTTTAGAGGACGGCAAGGCGGAGCTTGGCGAAACGGGCAGACTGGTCGTTCGTCCGTCGGGTACAGAGCCGCTGATCCGCGTCATGACCGAGGGGGAGGACGAGGCGTTTACCGAGGCGATCGCAAGACAGGTTGCCGAGCGCATTGAGGATAAATTAAAGCAATATTCGTAAAGGTTTCATATACTGAAAACAGGATGCTGTGCGGGCGAACGCCGTTCGCCCCTGCGGCACTTCGTATACGCGTTGCGCTCGCGCAACGTACGCTCTGTAAAAATATGCGGTTTACGCATATTTAGCGCCAGACCGCGAAAGCGGTTAACGAGGTTCGGGGAAGATCGAAGTTTCGGCGGATGCCCCGACGGCACAACTGCTGCCGTATTTTCTTACAAAGCTGCGGTGCAAATCGCAGACAAAAGAGAAAAAAGCAGAATTCTGAAAGAAATGAGACGGTCTTTGGGGGATGAGCGCCCACGGACTGTAAATGTATAGCTACCATGTGCGGAATCACAGGGTATGTCGGCGCGCGTGAAGCGTCCGAGGTTATTTTGCAGGGACTGCACACGCTGGAGTATCGCGGATACGATTCGGCGGGTGTTGCAGCGTTTGCAAACGGCAAGCTGGCTGTTGTAAAGGCGGTCGGCAAGGTGCAGAATGTAGAGGACAAGGTGAAGATGCTCGGTGTACTGGACGGTGCGCATTGCGGCATCGGGCACACCCGCTGGGCAACACACGGCGCTCCTTCGGATATTAACTCGCACCCCCACGGCAACGATCGCATCCAGATCGTACATAACGGCATCATCGAAAACTACGCGCCCCTGCGCGCAATGCTGCAAAAGAACGGCTACACCTTCGTGTCCGAGACGGATACCGAGGTTGCCGCAAAGCTGATCGACTATCACTATGCAAACTGTCATGACCGCTCGGATGCGCTGGTCGCGGCGATGCGGGATATCGTCGGCTCCTATGCGATCGCGGTGCTCTTTTGCGATTGTCCCGACACGATCTATGCCATCCGCAAGGACAATCCGCTGATCGTCGGCGTCGGTGAGGGCGAGAGCTTTGTTGCCTCCGATATTGCGGCGGTACTGCGGTACACGAAGAACTATTATCAGCTCGGCGACCTCGAGCTTGCGATCGTCAAAAAAGACAGTGTGCAGATATTTGATCAGGATAAAAATCCTCTCCGGCACGAGATGCTCACGGCGACCTGGTCGATCGAGGCAGCAGAGCGCGGCGGATATGCACATTTTATGATCAAGGAGATCAATGAGGAGCCCGAGGCGATCGAAAAGACGCTTCGCCCGCGTATAACGGATATGCTTCCTTGCTTTGACGAAGAGGGACTTTCTGACGACCGTCTGGCAGAGATCAAGAGCGTGACCTTCGTTGCCTGCGGTACTGCGATGCACGCCGGTCTTGTCGGCAAAACCGTGATCGAAAAGCTCTGTCGCGTACCCGTCAAGGTAGAGATCGCATCGGAATTCCGCTACAACGATCCGATCATCGGCAAGGAGGATCTGGTCGTCATCATTTCCCAGTCGGGCGAGACCGCCGATTCGCTTGCGGCGCTTCGCCTTGCAAAGGAGAAGGGCGCGTACACGCTCGGCATCGTCAATGTCATCGGCTCGACCATTGCGCGTGAAGCCGACAATGTGATCTACACCTGGGCAGGTCCCGAGATCTCGGTGGCTTCGACCAAGGCATATACCGTACAGATCTCGTTGCTCTATTTGCTCGCCATTCGTATGGCGCTTGCCATGGGCAGGCTGACCGAGACGGAGGCACGCGGACTCACCCGCACCCTCTACGAGGATATGCCGCGTATCGTGCGAGAGACGATTGCAGGCGAAGAGAAGATTGCCAAAGCTGCGGAGGAGTTCTGTGGCTATGAAGACCTCTTCTTCATCGGACGCGGTATGGACTATGCCCTTGCGATGGAGGGCTCGCTGAAGCTCAAGGAGATCTCGTATATCCACAGCGAAGCGTATGCCGCAGGAGAACTGAAGCACGGAACCATTTCGCTTGTCACCGAGAAAATGCCCGTGATCGCGCTTGCTACGATCCCCGCGCTGTATGAAAAGATGATCAGCAACATCCGCGAGGTAAAGGCGCGCGGCGCCGAGGTACTGCTCATCACCCGCGAGGGGGCAGAGGATGCGGCAGACGAGGCGAAAAAGGTGATCTGCCTGCCAAGCTGTCTGGAGCTGTTCTCCGCGATCCCGCTTGCGACCGTTTTGCAGCTTCTTGCATACCATGTAGCACTCGGACGCGGATGCGATATTGATAAGCCGAGAAATCTTGCAAAAAGCGTTACTGTAGAGTAATCATTTGAAAACGGAGGATATTATGAAACGAGTTGAGTTTAAAAATCCGGTTTGCCGAGGAGCAGACCCCTGGATGTTTCTGTATGACGGATACTATTATCTTTGCTGCACGGCAGGTACGCGACTGATGCTGTACCGTGCCAAGGATCCGACCAAGATCCATGATCCCGAAGCGTCTGAGCAGATCCTGATCTATGCGCCCGAAGAAGGGCATATGTACTCTAAAAACCTTTGGTCTCCCGAGATCCACTATTTCGGTCCGGAGGACTTCGGTGCCGATCACGCGGGCTGGTATCTGTTCGTTGCCTGTGATGACGGACAGAACGTCAATCACCGCATGTATGTACTGAAGAGCGAGGATCCGACTTCGCCCTTTGCACCGTATGCAAATCCGATCACCGGTGAGCGCTTTGTTCCCGAAAAGGTGGTTTCCCCCACCGAT
>CAYQBT010000005.1:18010-18254 GCA_964415775.1 uncultured Lachnospiraceae bacterium | reverse complement strand
TGGTGATGTTGGCGGCAAACCTTGTGATCACGCCGCTCTTCATGGCTTCGCGCGGCATGACCAAGCAGGCAGTAGAAGAAATGATCCTGCCGCTTCTCTTACCGTTCAATGCCATTAAGAGCATTTTGAATGCCGCTTTGGTGTTGCTTTTGTATAAACCGATCTCGCTTGCACTCAAAAAAGCACGCCTTGGAAATAGCGAGAAGCTTGGGAGTACAATGAATAAAAATTCAATCATTGTAGC
>CAYQBT010000005.1:0-18000 GCA_964415775.1 uncultured Lachnospiraceae bacterium | reverse complement strand
ATCGTTCCCACCATCCTGCTGGTCGGCGCTATCGTTTTGCTGATCGTGGCTTCCCTTGTCTTTTTATTCGTAAAACTCGGCGCATCTTTTTGAGATTGGTATTGATTTAGCGTGAAAAATGCGCTACAATATACCTATATCGTATATTAGGTGGATTTATGTTAGAAAATATCCTCGGACCTGAATTTTACACATTTCTGATTTCCATGGTGCCGATCATCGAGCTTCGCGGCGCGATTCCGATCGGACAGGCACTTGGACTTTCGTTTTGGGAATGTTTTTTGATCAGTTCGGTCGGCAATATGCTGCCGGTGCCGATCATTTTGCTTTTTGTTCGCGCAGTGCTTGGCTGGATGAAAGGTATTAAGTATCTGGATAAAATCGCTCTCTGGGTAGAGAAAAAGGCTGCAAAGCATTCCGGCGAAGTTACAAAATACGCCACGTGGGGCTTATTTATCTTCGTAGCCATTCCGCTTCCCGGTACAGGCGCGTGGACAGGCTCTCTGATCGCGGCATTGCTGGATATGCGCATGAAAAAAGCACTGCCTTCCGTTTGTGCAGGCGTGCTTGTGGCAGGATTGCTTGTCAGCGCAATTTCGTTTGGGTTCTTGAGTTTTTTGGGCTTTTTACTGTAAGGAGTTTGCTTTGAGAAGAGCGCATCAAGATAGAAAACAGCAACGAAAGGGTGAGTCTCTCACCTCTTTCTTTGCTGTTTTTTTGCTGATCGCTGTTCGTTTTTTGTACTGTGGCTTTCAGTATTTTCCGCAACTGGACGACTATATCCAGCATCACAATTATGCGATGCAGGGAAGTCTGCTTTATAATATTGAAAAACTCGGCTTACTTGCAGCGAGACCGCTTGCAGGCATTCTCGATATTACGCTTTGGTCCTGGCTTTGGCCCTGCGCGATCGTCGGCGTTTTACTGCTCAGCGCCATGTACGCATCGGCTGCTGTACGGTTTCAAAGGATCTTTGCGAAGCTGTTTGGCACATCCCCCTTTTTCCTTGTGATTTTTGCGCTTCTGCCGCTCGGCATGGAGGGTACTTATTGGATGAGCGCCTCTACGCGCATTATTCCGGGACTTCTGTTCGTCTCGCTTTCCGCAAACTACCTTCTTCGGTTTTTTGAATATGGCGGTCGGCGGAATGCTGTGCTTGCATTCTTGTTTCAGTTTTTGGCATTCTGTCTGTATGAACAGGCGGCGGTGCTTTCCTGCGCCCTGAATATACTGCTTGCCCTGTTACTGATTCGTCAAAGCGAAAAGCGCTGGATGTTTGCATTTTCCTGCATCCTCACCGCGGCGCTCTATTTCCTGTGCTGTGAACTTGCGGGACCAAGCGCGCTTTACGATGGGCGCACCGGCATCATTCTGCCGAAGCCCGGCTACTATTTTAACACCTTTCTCCCGGATCTGCTCTCGCAGCTCTATTCTGCCTTTCTCGGCGGCGGGTATTATACCTTTGTGTACGGTTTTATCCGCGGTATCATGCGGATCTTGCAGGATGGCGCTTGGCTGTACTGTCTCGGCATCCTTGCGATATGCATATTTTTCGGCTTCGTTTCGGCGCGGATGCATACGGAAAGGCACGGAAAGTTCCTTGCACCGCTATGTATCGGTATCCTTTTGATCTTCGCACCGCTTGCACCGTTTTTCGTGATCGAGAATCCTTGGTTTTCTCTACGCGGCACCGTGACAAGCTTTGTCGGCATTGCGCTTGTGGCGGATGCGCTGATCCGCTTACTCACGCGCAATAAAAAGCGCGCGATTGCGGTTCTTGGTTCATTGACGGCATGCATTTTCTGTATTTGCTCGGTTTCCGAAATTGCCGATTACCGTGCGAATTATGAGGCAGATATGCGCGTTGTCAGCAAGATCGCAACGATTGCACCGGCACATCCGGACGGCGGAAAAGTGGCGATCCTGAACGTTGAACCCTCTTATGTCAGCGAATTGAACTGCCGGTATCACGAGCATATAGTGGGCGTGACCGAATCCTCTTGGGCGCTGACCGGTGCGATCCGCTGTTATAACGAGAATCCCAACGAGTGGATCACCTATGTGCCGATTTCTCTCAAAAAAGATCCGATCTATAAAAAATGGAACTACGCCACGATGACGATCGGTTCGATGGATGGCGTATATTTGTACGAGTATGCAGAGAATACATTAGAGCCGCTGACAGTTTCCTATTCGGGAGACGGCCGTTTTGAACTGTACCGCGAAAACGGCGAGAAGTATGGAACGGTTGTCGAGGAAAATGAGATCGGAAGATTTTTTGAAGAATAATCGATAAACCTATTGCAATAGGGCCAACTGTGTGGTAAAATAATTTCACAAAAAATATTTTCTTATCAAGAGTGGCGGAGGGACTGGCCCTGTGAAGCCCGGCAACCTACTGTTTGTAAGGTGCTAAATCCTGAGAGATGAGATTCTTCGCCCTCGGGATATGCCCGGGGGCATTTTTTTCGCCAAAAAGAAAGGACTTTCATAATGAGCAAATATCTCTTTACATCCGAATCTGTTACCGAGGGACATCCCGATAAGATCTGCGATAAGATCTCGGATGCCATCCTCGATGCAATGCTTGCGCAGGATCCGAATTCCCGCGTAGCGTGCGAAACCTTTACCACGACCGGTATCATCATGGTCATGGGCGAGGTTACTACCAATGCAAGCGTTGACATCTCCGAAATCGCGCGGAATACCGTGCGTGAGATCGGTTATGACCGCGCAAAATACGGCTTTGATGCCGAGACCTGTGCAGTACTCAGCTCTTTGCACAAGCAGTCGCCCGACATCGCACTCGGAGTGGATAAGTGCGCAGAGGCAAAGTCCGGTGAGCAGAGCGACGGTCTGGACACCGGTGCAGGCGACCAGGGACTTATGTTCGGCTATGCCTGCGATGAGACTCAGGAGCTGATGCCCCTGCCGATCTCGCTTGCACATAAGCTTGCGATCCGCCTCACCGAGGTGAGAAAGAACGGCACGCTGACCTATCTGCGTCCCGACGGAAAGACGCAAGTAACGGTTGAATATGACGACGGAAAGCCTGTACGCGTGGATACGATCGTTGTTTCCTCTCAGCATGGCGAGGAGGTTACCTTAGAGCAGATTCGCGCCGATGTGATCGAGCACGTGATCCAACCCATCATCCCAGCAGATATGATGGACGCGGATACCAAGATCTTCGTTAATCCTACCGGACGCTTTGTCATCGGCGGTCCTATGGGTGATACCGGTCTTACCGGCAGAAAGATCATCGTAGATACCTACGGTGGCTATTCCCGTCACGGCGGCGGTGCGTTCTCGGGCAAGGATCCGACCAAGGTGGACCGCAGTGCTTCTTATGCGGCAAGATATATCGCTAAAAATGTGGTTGCAGCAGGTCTCGCCTCCAAGTGCGAGGTGCAGATCGCGTATGCAATCGGCGTTGCAAAGCCTGTTTCGGTCATGGTAGATACCTTCGGCACGGGTAAGGTTTCGGATGCAAAGATCTCCGATGTCGTAAATGCTTTGGTTGACTTAAGACCCGCGGCGATCATTCAGAAATTTGATCTGCGCCGTCCGATCTATAAGCAGGTAGCTGCGTACGGTCACATGGGCAGAGAAGACCTCGATATGCCTTGGGAAAAACTCGACCTTGTCGATGCACTGAAAGATGCAGTAAAATAATCTTTAAGATAATAGGAGACGAATGCATATGCATCGTCTCTATTCACGTTTTATTTATGCAGTTTAGATTTGCGAGAAAGCTTTTTGCTCTTCTTGACAGAATTGATAGTACATGATAATATGTTGTATATATATTCTATGCTTGGTGAGGTATAATTTTTTGATTACGGAAAATATATTTTGGGTCGCTCTGTCCATTATATTCGGTATAGCTTTGGGAATTGTTGCGCATTATTTGCCAAACGGAAAATGGAAACCGAGTATAAATGGGGCTTTTCTTATTATAGTAGCCGCATGTGCATGGAATTTTGAGTGGATAGGTAATGATAATATTGTACTCGAACACCTGCTGTGGCTTATAATGCTGATTGCAATGCTGGTGACTGGGGGTGTATATAGTCGAAAGTACAGGTTACAACGGCATTTTGGGTTCGCTATAGAACAAGAAAAGACAAATTCTGCGGTTGCTAAAGCGGTTTTTGAGAGTATTATCCATTCCTTGGAAAAGAAGCCGGTAGAAAAACTGACAAAGGATAAGCTTCGTATATATGCTTTAAGTAATATGCATGTATTTCTTGATTCCGGACTATGTGATATGGGGAAAGCAGAAATCGCAATTCGCTCTTTTGAGTCATATTTGGAAAAATATGATGATGTCGAACTTTACGAATCCTATATTTTGACTTTGGAATTGACTTATCAATATGAGAAAGCAAGAGAAAAAGCAATAGCGTTATTGGATTCTCCTGCGACCAAAAGAATCGCATTGGAATTCTTGTCTTCCTATACATATTGTTCTGCAGGATTGCAAAGTTTCTCGGACTGTATCAACTTTAAAGAGGAGCTCATACAATGTACAACTGACATTGGTGAAAAACTGCGGTTGGAGCAAGAACTTCAAGCTATGAAAAATAGACAGTAATATCGGGCAGAGAGTCTTTGTGCGGTTTATAAAATAAAAATTTACCCTCGTTACAATGTTTTCATATATTGTAACGGGGGTGTTTTTCGTGTATAATAGTAGTGTTATGATCCTATTTTGCGTATTTGCGGTATATGGAGCGTATGCGATGCTTCGGGAAGCGGTGATGCTGCTTTCACGCAAAAGCCGCCTTTCGGCAGCAGTACGCATTGGCAGTGATATGGACGCCGAGACTTGCGCTGATGCAATACGGCTTGCCGAACAGTTCGCAGGGAGTCATCGGCAATTTGCAAATGCGCCGGTGCTTCTATGTGAAGCGTCGGTACCGCAGGAATTGCAGAATTACGGATATGAAATCTACATCAGACGGACGGATACGGAGGAAAAATGACCGCGGAACTGAAAAATGAAATCTCCGGAACCGTGGAGGCGATCGTCTTTCGCAATGAGGCGAACGGCTACACGATTTTAGAGGTATACATAGAAGATAAAAAAGAGATCGCGACCGTTGTCGGTATTCTGCCGTTTGTCGGCGAGGGAGAATCGGTGACAGTGCGCGGTGAATGGGTGTTCCACAGCGAATACGGAAAGCAGTTTAAAGCAGACAGCTTTGAAAAGCAGATTCCCAAGGATACCGCGGCAATTCTCAAGTATCTTTCCTCGGGTATCGTAAAGGGAGTCGGACCGAAAACCGCGGCGAAGATCGTAGATAAATACGGTGCGGACACCCTGTATGTTTTGGCAGAACATCCCGATTGGATCGCAGAGTTTAAGGGAATCACCGCGCGCAAGGCGCTGGAGATCAGCGAACAAGTACGCACGCAGACCAGTTTTTATAAACTGTTCGATTTTTGCAAGGATCGTCTGCCGATGACGGTGGCGCTGCGCATCCACCATGCATACGGCGATCACGCAATCGAAACGCTGCGCGAAAATCCGTATCGTCTTTGCGGTGAGATCGAGGGCTATACCTTTGCCGCCGCGGATGCGATAGCCATGGAGAGTGGCTACGCAAGCGAAGGGCGCGAGCGCATTTTCGGTGCGACCGTACAGGTACTGAAGCGCGCCTGCGAAAACGGCGGGCATGCCTGCCTGCCCGTAAAAACAGTAATCACCGAGGTAGCAGAATTGATCTCAATCGATCCGAAAATCGTTGCCGAGCAGGAAAAGGAGTTTGCTATGAGCGGTGAGATCGGATATCTCCACCGCCAGGGCGGCTCACTTTTATACATAAACGAGTTTTTGAACACCGAAAAGGGAATTGTACAGTTGCTCGGACGCCTGGACGCAAACTGTATCCGCTACGACTTTTCGGATATGGACGCCATGGTGCGCCGTGTGGAGCTGGAGAGCAGCATTTCCTTTGCCGCCGAACAGCGCAAGGCGATTTTCGAAGCGGCAGAAAGTGGCGTAATGCTCATCACCGGCGGTCCCGGCACGGGTAAAACGACGATCATCAAGGCGTTGATCCGCATCTACGAGAGCATGGGATGCGACGTGGCACTTGCCGCACCGACAGGTCGCGCGGCAAAGCGCATGTCCGAATCCACCGCGCACGATGCAAAGACCATTCACCGCCTTTTGGAGGTAGAATACCGCGACGCGGACGGAAATGGCACCGTGTTCGGGCGCAACGAGCGGAATCTTTTGGAGGAAGACATCATCATTGTGGATGAGGCGTCCATGATCGATATGTTTTTGATGTTTTCTTTGCTGCGCGCCATTCGACCGGGCGCAAGACTTATCCTTATCGGAGACTACGACCAGCTTCCGAGTGTGGGCGCGGGCAATGTGTTACGAGATATGATCGGCAGCGGCGCTTTCAACACCGTTCGGTTGACGGAGGTGTTTCGGCAGGGAAGCGAAAGCCTGATCGTGACCAATGCGCACCGTATCAATCGCGGCGAAATGCCGGTTTTAGACCGACACGATATGGACTTCTTCTTTATGCGCCGCCAGAGCGGGGAGGAGATCCTTTTAACCATGATCGATGTCTGCATCCACCGCTTACCCAAAACATACGGTGTCAGCGCGTTTGATCGCATACAGATCATCACACCCACCAAGAAGGGCGGTGCGGGAACAGAGGCGCTCAACCGGATCCTGCAACAAAAGCTCAATCCCCCCGCAGACGGCAAGCGCGAAAAGAAATACGGTGAAGACATTTTCCGTGAGGGAGACAAGGTCATGCAGATCCGCAACAACTACGATCTTTCGTGGATGGAGGGCGGCAAAGAGCGGTTCGGTATTTACAATGGCGACATCGGTATCATTCAAAAGATCGTTGCCCATCAGAATTACATGATGATCGATTTTGACGGTCGTGCGGTGCAGTATCCCTTTGATTCGCTCGAGGAACTGGAGCATGCCTACGCGATCACCGTGCATAAGAGTCAGGGCAGCGAATACCCGATTGTGCTGATGCCCATTGCCGATTTTCCGCCGATGCTGATGACGCGCAATCTTCTCTATACTGCGGTTACTCGCGCAAAGGAGATGGCGATTCTCGTCGGTCGGGAAAACGCACTTTCGCAAATGGTGGAAAATGCGCAGGAATCGATACGGTATACGGGCTTGCAGACCCTTCTGGAGGCGGCAAATGTCTAAACTGATAGATGCCGTACTGGATCGTGTTTTTGTGCCGAAATGCGCGATTTGCCGCACGCGGATGGATCGAAGCGGAGACGGGATCTGTGCGCGTTGCCGTGATACTTATCTCGATCTGAAGGCGGAATACTGCGACTTTTGCGGTATGGAAGCCTCCATGTGCACCTGTATACCGCCGCAGCTTTTGATCAACGGGTGCACAGAGTATCGCAAGCTTGCCTTTTACAAATCCGGCGGCGAGATGAATGCGGTCGGCAAAATGGTGTATACCGTCAAGCGTCAGCATAACCTTGCGCTCATGCGCTTTTTGGCAAAGGAAATGTACGCGCTGGATCCGGAGGGCATCACCGGCAGTACGGTGATTACATTTGCACCCCGTTCGCCAAAAGCGCAGACCGAGTACGGATACGATCAGGGAAAACTGCTTGCTAAGTTCTTTGCGAAGGAGAGCGGTTGCGAGTTCCGAACGCTTTTGCGTCGCAGACGGATGAAAAAGCATACTGAACAAAAGCTGCTGAATTACAGCCAGCGTGCCGCCAATGTGTACGGTGCGTACGATGTTTTACACAAAAAAACAGTGCGCGGGAAGGACATCTTGCTCATCGATGATGTTGTAACCAGCGGTGCAACTCTTGGGGAATGTATGGCGATGCTGTACAAGGCGGGTGCAAAAAGTGTCGCTTGCAGAAGTATTGCGTTGACTTATCGAAAGAATAAACGCAAAAGTGATTGATTTTTAAAAATCTTTGTGTTACAATTACTCTGTTAAGGTATGCACTTTAATAATTTATGCACCGAAAGGAATGTACAAAATGAGTCGTGACATCGGCATTGACCTTGGTACTGCTACGGTGCTTGTGTATGTAAAAGGAAAAGGGATCGTTCTGGAGGAACCGTCCGTCGTTGCTATAGATAAGCTTACTGACAAGGTGATCTGCGTCGGCAGAGAGGCACAGCAGATGTTAGGTAGAACGCCGCCGAATATCGAGGTGGTTCGCCCCTTGCGTGACGGCGTGATCAGCCGTTATGAAGTAACCTTGCAGATGCTTCGCCATTTTTTGAACAAGGCGTGCGGCCCCCTTTTCAGACCGCGGATCATGGTCTGCATTCCAAGCGCAATTACCGAAGTAGAAGAACGCGCTGTCAATGATGCTGCCCTGCAGGCAGGTGCGCGCAAAACCTATTTGATCGAAGAGCCTGTGGCGGCAGCCCTTGGTGCGGATATCGACATTTCCATGCCCAACGGCAATTTGATCGTGGATATTGGCGGCGGTACTACCGATATTGCTTTGATTTCTCTGGATAACGCTGTCGTGACTGAGTCAATCAAGGTCGGCGGCGACAAGTTTGACGAGGCAATTATCCGCTACATAAAAAGAAAATACGGTGTTCTCATCGGAGAGCGTACCGCCGAGGAAGTGAAATTACACATCGGATCGGCGTGCCCCCGTGCAGAAGAGAAGTATATTGACGTTAAGGGAAGATGCTTGTCGCAGGGACTTCCTAAGGCGATTCGCCTTTGCTCCTCGGAGATGGTTACGGCTTTGGATGAGCCGGTTTCTGCGATTATTGAGGCGGTTTGCTCGGTGGTTGAAAAAACACCGCCGGAGCTTGTCGGCGATGTATTGGCAAACGGTATTGTGATGACCGGCGGCGGCAGTCTCTTGTACGGTCTCGATTACCGCATTGCGAAAGCAACCGGTATACGGACCCGCGTGGCGAAAAATGCCGTGCAGTGCGTGGCGCGCGGCACAGGCAAGGCGCTGGAAAATCTTTCGAAGGTACCGGACAGCGCTTGGAATTCGTCTAAATCCCGGCAGGACACGTTTTAAAAAAAGTGAACGCATCTGCCGTTCACTTTTTCTATTGGTGACAGAATGAAGGCTTCGTTTTTAGAGAAAATTTTTTCAACTGAATATATGGTAAAGCCACAAGGAAGACTGGGAGCGCTCCCGTCTAACCGTGATGCATATTCCGCATTTGTAAAGCTTGCCTGGCCCGCAATGATCGAGTCATTGTTTGTGGCGATGGCAGGCTTTATCGATACCCTGATGGTCAGCCGCGCCAGCGAAACGGCTGTGGCGGCAGTGGGGCTTACTACCCAGCCGCGCATGCTGTTTTATATGCTGTTTTTTGCGGTCTGCGCGACTACGGTGGCGATGGTCAGCCGTCGTTACGGTGAGAAACGGCAGGAGGCGGCAAGCCGTTGTGCGGCACAGACGCTCACGATCAGTTTTTTGATCGCTGTGCTTGAACTGATCTTAGCCTTTCTGATCGCAGAACCGCTGCTTGTGTTTGCCGGCGCACAGCCGGAGACCTTGCCGGAGGCGATGACCTATTTCAAGATCTCGATCATCGGCATGATGTTCTACTCCATTAGCTGTGTGTTGAATGCTGCACAGCGCGGTACCGGACGCACGAAGATCACTATGCGATCCTCTTTGATCGGCAATTGTATCAATGTGGTCTTGAACTGGTTTTTAATCAATGGCATCTGGATCTTTCCCCGCCTCGGTGTAAAGGGCGCGGCGATTGCGACCTTGATCGGTCAGTTTTGCTCTTTTGTTGTCTCCCTACTTGCGTACTTTGGAAAGAACTCGTATCTTAAACTTCGTCCCGCGTATTTCTTTTCGCTTGAGAAGGATACACTTTCCGCGCTTGTCCGTGTCGGAAGCGGTGCAGGTGTCGAGCAACTCTTTTTGCGTGTAGGTATGTTTTTGTTTACCAAGGTCGTGGCAGACCTTGGTACAGAGGCGATGACCACACACCAGATCTGCATGAATATCATCAATCTCTCTTTTGCCTGCGGCGATGGACTCAGTGCCGCGGCGGCGGCAATGGTTGGGCAGAATCTCGGACGCGGGCGTCCGGACATTTCGCTCATGTATGGTAAGGTGGCACAAAGGATCGCATGGGGGTTTTCTGCTTTCATGTTTTTGCTGTTTTCTCTTGGCGGTGAGACGCTGATCAAACTGTTTTCGGACGATGCCGGTGTAATTTCCGAGGGCACCGCAATCCTTTTAGTGGTTGCATTTGTTAGCCTTTCACAGGTTTCACAGCTTATTTTTACGGGATCTTTGCGCGGAGCAGGCGATACCCGTTTCAATGCGATCGTTTCTTTCTGTAGTATTGTCGTCTTGCGTCCTACAATTGCGTACCTGCTCTGCCATGTCCTGCATGTCGGTGTTATCGGCGCATGGTTTGCACTGCTGATCGACCAATATACGCGTTTCGTCTGTGTAACGGTGCATTTTTATCGCGGCAAGTGGATGAAGATCAAACTGTAAGGAGTATCCTATGGCTCGTAGGCGTAAAACCAATTCTAAATATCAAATCATTTCTTTCCTGCTGTTGATTTGTATTCTGGCAGCATATGCATTTTTTGAAAGGCAGGAAGAAAAATCTCCCTTTACGGTAGACGGAGACGGAATCTATGTGCATTTTATCGATGTAGGGCAGGGGGATGCCGCACTGGTACAGACCACAGGCGGAAATCTGTTGATCGATGCAGGCACTTCGGACAGTACCGAGGCGTTGATGCGATATATAGATGCACTCGGTATTGATACCCTGGAATATGCGATCTTCACGCATCCGCATGCCGATCATATCGGCGGAGCAACACGGCTTTTGAAGGCGTATTCCTTTCAGAATATAGTTCTGCCCGATGCGGTTTCGACATCGTATACCTTTGAAAAAATGATGGATGCCATCGAGGCGGAGAACTGCAACGTGATCGAGGGAAAAGCGGGTGTTTCGTTTCAATTTGGAGATACACAGGTCGAACTGCTTGCACCTGTTTTGGAGCATGGCGAGGAGGACTTGAACAATGCAAGTGTGGTTGCTAAGGTCGCCTACGGTACTGTTTCCTTTTTGTTCACCGGCGACGCCGAGCAGGTTTCCGAGAATGAAATGCTGGAGCGGGATGCCGAAGCGTTGGATAGTGTTATTCTAAAGGTCGGTCACCACGGCTCAAGCACATCTTCGTCCAAAGATTTTTTGCGCGCAGTTTCGCCCGAGGTCGCAATCGTCTCGGCAGGACTGTATAACGAATACGGGCATCCGCATACCGAAGTTGTAAAACGGCTGAATTCTATCGGCGCAGAGCTGTACCGAACCGATAAAAGTGGTAGCATCGTCGTATACACGGACGGGAATACATATACCGTGCAAACAGAAAAGTAACATAAAAACAAGAAAAACAGCCGAAAGGCTGTTTTTCTTGTTTTCAGAAGAGCTTGAGCTTCAGGCGAAGATTGTCCGCGATCATAGCGATAAATTCCGAGTTGGTCGGCTTGCCGCGATTGTTCTGGATCGTGTAGCCGAAATAGGAGTTGAGCGTGTCCACATCTCCGCGATCCCACGCAACCTCAATCGCATGGCGAATGGCGCGCTCGACGCGCGAAGTCGTGGTGGAGTACTTTTTTGCAACGGACGGATAGAGAACTTTGGTTACGGAATTGATGATTTCGCTGTCGCTGATCGTCATGAGGATCGCGGTGCGGAGATATTGGTATCCCTTGATATGTGCGGGTACGCCGATTTGATGAATGATCTGTGTCACCTGTGTTTCCAGATCGACCGCGGGCTTTGCGTTGTTCTCCGCAGGCTGAGCGGCACGCGGCTTTGCGCGGCGTGTCAGAATCGTGTCAATATGTTCGACCATGCTGGTATAATTATAGGGCTTAAGCAGGCAAAGCTCTGCGCCCAGATTGGTTGCTTCTACAAACAGATTCTGATTGGCAACCATAGAAACGATAATAAAGGAGGTAGGCGTGTCTTTTCCAAAGTCGATCGTTCGCGCGCTACGCAGAACGCCGATGCCGTCCAGCTTGGTCAGCCATATATCCACAATGGCAATATCCGGATGCGTTCGGTTGATTTTTAAAATCGCATCCTCCCCATTGGTAGCAATATCGACATTCCGATAGCCTGCCCGATAGAGATTTTCTTTCAAAAAGTTTCTTTGTTCGATGTTTTCATCCGCAATCAGGATCTTCGTGTTCAGTTCCATAAATGTATGTGTTCTCTCCTTCTTCGTAATAATAGATTTTACGATATTATATTACCATATTATGGGAATATTTGCAAGAGAAATGGAGAATAATAATTACCAAAATTTTACTGGTAATATTGGGAAATTGCAACAAAAAAACTGATGCTTCTGTCGAAGAGAGAAGCATCAGTCAGAAAAAGGTAGAATTTACTCTATTTACAGTGCGAACAATTTCCGGTAAACTGGTCTGTTAGATCCATTTCCAAAAAATCCGCATCCAATTCTTTAAACCCGACCGAACGGATCAGCGTAAGATCACCTGCACTTTTTTTGCATCGCGCGTAGTGGATACCGCACAGATCGATATAATTCAGCGCCCCGCGCGTCAGAATGAACATTCCCTCAAAATCCTCCACACCGAAGCGCGGGCGAATATCGGTGACGGTTGCGGTTGTGCCGGATAGGGAAAACTGGAAGATACCAAGCAGCTTGTTATTATCTTCAGCGGCGAACATCAGAAGCTCGGGGTCGTAAACCGCGCCGCACGCTTTGCAGTATTCTTCCTGTAAGGCTCTGTCGGAAACAGGATTTGCGATCAGCATATGTATCTTCCTCACTTTGCATTGATTTTTATATTTTTCAAATACCGGATCTGCGCACGGTCCAAAAATCTCCATTTGCCGAGCGCAAGACCGCCGAGGCGGATCTCGCCGATCTGCACGCGGCAGAGACGGCTGACATGCAGGTGTACTTGCTCGCACATTTTTCGGATCTCGCGGTTGCGCCCTTCGTACAGCACGATCTTCAGCTTTCCGCCGCCGTCGTGCTGTTCGATAACATCTACATCGGCACCGAGGGTGCGATACCCATCGATCAGCATCGGTGCGCGTAGTGTTTCCAGTGTTTGTTTGTCGATCACCCCGCGGACAGAAACATTGTAGACCTTGCTTACAGAATGCTTCGGGTGGGTAAGCACATTGGCAAGCTCGCCGTCATCCGTAAGCAGCAAGAGTCCCTCGGAATTCAGATCCAGACGCCCGATCGGGTAAACGCGCGCGCCTACATCGCTCACAAGCTCGGAAACGCATTTTCTGCCGCGGTCATCGGTCATACTGGTGAGATAGCCGCGCGGCTTGTGGAGCATAATATAGATATGTTCATTTGGCGGATACTCTAAGATCTTGCCTTTATACATGACCACATCGGCGGCAGGATCTACCTTATCGCCAAGTTTGGCTACACTATTGTTCACGGTTACTTTTCTCGCCTCAATTTCGGCTTCAGCCGCGCGGCGGGACATGATTCCGCATTCGGTAAAAAATTTTTGCAATCTGATTTTTTCCATGATAGTCCTGCTTTACAAATGATTTTTAAGTTACTCTCGCCTGCCGACATAGCTTGCCGCGCATATAAGGGAAGAGGCGACCTCTTTTGCGTCCAGCATATACACGATCCTGCCGACCGCATCTCCTTTGTAGATCGGAGCAAAGCGCGGACGGTTCAGTTCGATTCGCGCAACGATACTGCCGCGATCTTTTTTTAAAACTGCGGTAACATCGTCGCTGACCAGCAGTGCCACGCTTTCACTGTCGCCGCCGATCAGCGGAAGCTCACAGACAAAGTCGCCTGCTTTCGCAAGGGATACCGCCTCGTACTGTGCAAATCCGAAGTCGAGCAGTGCACGGTGATCGTTCCAATCGTTCGGCGCATTCAGCGTCACCGCGACAAGGTTGACCCCGTCCCGCTCTGCGGCAGTGACAAGACAGCGCCCCGTTGCCTTGGTGAAGCCGGTCTTTACACCGTAAACGCCCGAGTACATAGAGAGCATTTTATTGTGATTGATCAACCAGCGACCCCCGTCGGTGGTATGGATGGTTGTTTTACGCGTGGAGCAGATCTCGCGGAAGGTATCGTTTTTCAGCGCATGGGCGCTGATAAGAGCCAGCTCACGCGCGGTGGTATAATGATTGTCATCCGCGAGCCCGTGCGGATTGGTAAAATGTGTGCCGGTAAGACCGAGTTCGTTTGCCTTTTGGTTCATCATCGCGGCAAAACTCTCCACGCTGCCGCCCACGAGGATAGCAATTGCTTCTGCGGCATCATTTGCGCTTTGCAGCATCAGACCGTAGAGCAGTTCACGCAAGGTCATTTGCTCGCCCTGCTTCAGGTACAGAGAAGAGCCCTCCACCCCGATCGCGGCATTCGGTACTGTAGCCTTCTTGTCTAAATCGCCGTTTTCGATTGCAACAAGCGCCGTCATGATCTTGGTTGTACTTGCCATTCCGCGCTTTGCATCCGCGTTGTATGCGGCAATGCATTCGCCTGTATCTGCGTTGATCAGAATCGCGCTTGAAGCGGAAATGCCCGGCTGTGCCGCCGCAGGCATTAGGAGTGCCGCCGAAAGGAGAAAAACTGCGGTCAGCTTCCTGAAAAATACACCGAATTTGTACATGTAATCACCATCCCGAAGATAGTTTTCACAGAACCGTATGTTCTATACCGTGTACAAAATCGGTGTATTTGGATTATTCTTCGTCCGCTTTTTTGCCAAGTGCGCTCTTGACGCGCGAAATGATCTCGGGAGAACGCTCTATGACAGAAACCAGCTTGTCGATCGAATCACCGGCATTCGGATTGTCTACCGTGAGAAGCTCTACGCGACCGTCCTTGTTTACGACCAAAAAGCCGATAGGCGATACGCTGATGCCGGTTCCGCCTCCGCCTGTGAAGTTTGCAGATTTGAGCAGAGAAGACTTCGTCTCCTTTTGCGTGTTCTTTTCGGGATCGTAATCCAGACCGCCGGAGGCAAAACCAACCGCAACCTTGGAGACAGGAATGATCGTGGTGCCTGTGGTCGTTTCAATCGGCGAGCCGATGATAGTTTCCGCGCCGACGATGTCCTTTATCTTTTCGAGAGAGACTTTGATAATATCATTGATCTTGCTTTCCGCCATGGTGGTGTCCTCCGTGATTTTAAGATTTTAACAAATGAAAAATATCTTTACCTTTAAAGTAATTATACGCTAAAGAAATGCCGATGTCAAGAATTTGCCATACAGAGAGCGACGCAGAAAGAAAAATATCATACGAAATGCTTTCTGCCGTGAAGTCGCAGTAGACATTGATCTCGCCGCTTCGCTTTTTATGGATGTTTAAGTTCTGATCCAAATATTCGAGCAGATAGGCAACCGCTTGCGAGACGATTCCGTAGGTGATCGCGCATTTTGCCGCATCCTCTGCTCCCACAGAGACAACGATCCTTGAAACATCCAGCCGCAGATGCTTGAAGAAGCGGGAAAACAGAAGCTTAATAAGCGTAACGATCGTTGTGATCTGATCCGTAAGCGGGATCTTTTCTTCGGGCGATGCTTTTTTCGTTGGCTTTGTATCCGCCTTTTTTGCTTCTTTTTTTGCCCCGGGAGCAGGATAGCCTTTTTTGAACTTTCCCGTGCGTACCTTTTTCTTATTTTGCGGATACAGCGGGATTTTTATTCCGTAAATGTTGAGTTTTACCGAAAGTTCCTCGCCGGCACTGATGTCAAATCGGATCCGCGTAAGGCAGAGCGCGGCGATCAGTAAAACGAGAATGCCCAAAATCCATAAAACGATCAAGCGCTCACCTCCAAAATGTATTTTTGACGCTGTAAAGAATTTTTACTCGGTTTGCTCGCCGTCTTCCGTACTTTCAATCGCCGCGGTTTCACCGCCCATTTCTTTAAGCGAGTCGAGCAGAGAAACTTCACCCTCGCTTAGTCCCGGCAGGTCTTCCAGAGAGCCAAGACCGAAGCAACGCAAGAATGCCGCTGTGGTCGTATACAGCATCGGACGTCCGGGTGCGTCCAAACGGGATTTGGACTCGATCAGTCCGCGTTCGGTCAGAGAACTGACGGCATAGCTGGAGTCCACACCGCGCACCGTATCAATATAGGCACGGGTGACAGGCTGGTTATACGCAACGATTGCCAAGGTTTCGAGTGAGGAAGCCGAGAGATTTCCGCCGCGGCGAATACCGAGAGCTATGCGGATCTCGCGGATATAATCTTCCTTGGTGCAGAGCTGACAGCAATCGTCAAATACAAGTAGAAGAAGACCGCGCGTGACCTTGCCGCTGTTGTATTCCTGGGCATATTCCCGAACGATGCTTTTCGCCTCGCTTGGCGAGACTTCAAACACCTGCGACAGTTTTTCATAGGTGAGCGGATGTCCTGCCGCAAACAGTACCGCCTCTAAAACTTCTTTGGTTTGCTCCGATAGAGTAAAAAGCTCTGACATGATTGTCTGTTCCTTTCAATTTGAAGCGATTAAAACTCGGTGATGGGAAGATTGCCGCTTGCATCTTCATTGAATTTCAGTATTACGCTATCGCCGATGTTGCCGCTGTCCGTTTTCTCCTCATAGAGCAGGATCGTTCTTTCCTTGATCAGCTCAAGTAGTGCCATAAATGTGGCGACCAGAGCAGAGCGGGAGGATGCGGTACGCATCACCTGCAGTAAAGTGGCGGGCTTCTTTTTTAAGTGAATCACAATTTCGCTGATCTTTTCGGATACGGGTACGACCGTTCCTTTGACCAGCGGAGAGAGATTACGCGAGTGTGCTGCTTCCAATTCGCGGAGGCGAACAGAAACGACGCCCAGCGCTTTTTTTAAGAGATCGGGCGAGAGCCCTTCGGGCACCTCGCTCGGCGCTTTGATTTCATCCTCTTCTTTTTCAGTTCGACCGCTGTAGGAGGAGTACATCGGCGCAAGTAGCTCTGCGGCTTCTTTCGCCTGTTTGTAGATCAGCAGCGCTTCGGCAAGCGATGCACGCGGATCCTCTTCATCCGGTTCGATACGGGGCAGGAGCATTTTGCTCTTGATATACAAAAGCTCACTCGCCATAACGATAAACTCACCCGCGAGCTCGAGATCCATTGCACGAGCTTGCTCAATGTATGCCATATACTGGTCGCAGATCAGCGAGATCGGGATATTCATAATATCGATCTTGTTCTTGTCGATCAGATCCAGCAAGAGATCCAGCGGTCCCTCGTATATTTCCAGTTTGTAGGTTAGTTGTTCCATGAACTTCCTTTCTTACAACAACGGAAGAAATTGTACAATGAAATTAAATGCGTTGATAAACAGACCGAAAACGGTATTCAGGAGCCCGTCCAGTAGTCCGAGCCACAGGCATGCAAAGAGTACGATTTCGATGATGCGCTCATACTTCATGACACCGAAATACAGTTTGTCCGGCAGGATCACATACAGGATTCTCGAGCCGTCCATCGGCGGTACGGGAAGCAGATTGAAGACCGCAAGCGAGGTGTTCAGCAGAAAGAAATTGGCGAAGAAAAGATAGAGAACATATAAGACCTTTCCTGCGGAGGATACGATATAGGGCGTTCCGAAAAATGCGTCGAGGAAAAAGTGACTGCCTACATTACCAAAGTAGGAGATGTAGATAGCGATCACGTACGCAAAAAACGCCATCAGCAGATTGGAGAGGGGGCCTGCCAGCGCTGAAATCGCCATGCCGGTTTTGGGCTTTTTGAAATAGCGGGTATTGATCGGCACAGGCTTTGCCCAGCCGAAACGGAACAGGATCATACATACTGTACCGATCGGATCCAGATGCTTTAGGGGATTTAAACTGAGCCGCCCGAAATTCTTCGCAGTCGGATCGCCCATTTTATAGGCGGCATAACCGTGTGCCACCTCGTGTACCGTCAGCGAGATCAGAACGATCGGGATGCGGAGTATATATTCAAGGATTTCATAACTGTTCATGTATAACCTCACATCAAATCGGCATAGGCGAG
>CAYQBT010000004.1:0-19743 GCA_964415775.1 uncultured Lachnospiraceae bacterium | reverse complement strand
GATGAGGACCTGCGTGCTGAGCGTCAGCCCGAGTTTACCCAGATCGACGTGGAAATGTCCTTCGTCAAGCAGGACGACGTTATTTCGATTACCGAGGGCTTCCTCAAGAAGCTGTGGAAGGAGTTCCACGGCATCGACCTCGAAACGCCCTTCCTCCGCATGGACTATAAAGAGGCTATGGAGCGCTTCGGCTCGGATAAGCCCGACCTGCGCTTCGGCTTTGAGCTGAAGAATCTCTCCGACATCCTTGCAGGTACCGAGTTCAAGGTATTTGCAGGCGCGATCGCGGGCGGCGGCAGTGTCCGCGCGATCAATGTCAAGGGCGGCGCAGCCTTCTCCCGCAAGGAGATCGACGCGCTGGTCGAGTTTGTAAAATCCTACCGCGCAAAGGGACTTGCGTGGACAAAGATGGTAAATGGCGAGGTTTCCTCCTCGTTTGCAAAGTTCCTTACCCCCGAGGAGAATGCGGCGATCGCAGAGCGCATGGAGCTTTCTGACGGCGACCTCGTTCTCGTTTGCGCCGACAAGGACAGCGTGGTCTTTGACTCGCTGGGTGCACTGCGCGTACACTGCGCAAAGAAGCTGAATCTGCTCGATCCCTTTGACTTCAAGTTTATGTGGGTGACCGACTTCCCGCTGTTTGAGTACTCCGAGGAGGAGGATCGCTACTGCGCGAAGCACCACCCCTTCACCATGCCGAATCCCGAGGATCTTGACAAGCTCGAAAACGATCCTGCAAACTGCCGCGCGATCGCATACGACATCGTGCTCAACGGCACCGAGCTGGGCGGCGGTTCTATCCGTATCCACGATCCCGAGATCCAGAGCCGCATGTTCAAGGCGCTCAGCCTTTCGGATGCGGACGTACAGGAGAAGTTCGGCTATCTGATCGAGGCGTTCAAGTTCGGCGTACCGCCGCACGGCGGCATGGCGTTCGGTCTCGACCGTCTGGTCACGCTTGCCCTCGGTCTTGAGGATATCCGTGACGTTATCGCCTTCCCGAAGGTGCAGAATGCGTCCGAACTGATGACCAAGGCACCGGGACTTGCCGATGCCAAGGCACTCGAAGAGCTTTCGATCGCGGTCACGAAGTCCGAAGATGCAGAATAAACCGACCGAGCTTTGCGGTATTCTGGTCGTGGATAAGCCGAGCGGCTTTACCTCGCACGATGTCGTTTCCAAAATGCGCAAGCTTTTTGATACGCGGCAGATCGGGCATACCGGCACCCTCGATCCGATGGCGACCGGTGTTCTGCCCATCCTCTGCGGCAGAGCGGTCAAGGCGTCCGAGTACCTCTCGGCGCACGATAAGGCGTATACCGCGACCTTTCTGCTTGGACGAGTGAGCGAGACCGGCGACACCGACGGTAGCGTCGAGGAGACCGGCGCGCCTATTCCTACGGAGGAGGCAGTCCTTTGTGCAGTCGCTTCGATGGTGGGCAGTCGCATGCAGAAGCCGCCCATGACCTCGGCGATCAAGGTGAACGGCAAAAAGCTTGTGGACTATCAGCGTGCGGGCGAGACCGTAGAGGTCGCGCCGCGCCCGATCGAGATCTATTCGGCCTCGGCGGAGAAGCTGTCGGACAGAGAATACCGTCTTTCGCTTGCTGTTTCCAAGGGCACCTATGTCCGCACGGTCATTACCGAGCTCGGCGAGATGCTCGGCTGCGGTGCGGTAATGTCCTCGCTTCGGCGTACGAAGAGCGGCACGTTTGACCTTTCGGCGGCGCATACCTTAGACGAACTTGCCGCGATGGAGTCTTCCGCGCGGGCGGCGCTGCTACTGCCGCTGGAGGACGCGTTCCGCGATCTCGGCAGCGTTCGGCTCACTCCCTTTTTCGCGCGGTTGTGTCACAACGGCTGTGAGGTGTACCAGAAAAAGATCGGCACAAAGCTGCCGGTCGGCACGCGCGTGCGCCTTTTGGACGAGAATGGCTTCTTCGCCCTCGGCGAGGTCCGCGAGTATGCGGGCGGCAGTGCCATTAAAATGATCAAACTGTTTTCTTTATAATTTCTGCAGGAGGATAGAAGAGTAGCGATGCAGAAACGCACAGACTATAACGGCGTAACCTATTTTTATTCGGAGGGGATGTACCCCGTGCGCCACGGCTTTTCTACAAGGCTTGGCGGCATGTCCAAGCTCGCGCATACAAAGTCGCTCAATCTCGGCTTTTATCGCGGCGATCCGGACATCATCGTACAAAAGAATATCGAGCGTTTTTGTGAGGCGGTCGACGTAGATCCCGAGACGCTTGTCATCATGCCGCAGATCCATTCGACGAATGTGATCGAGGTCGGCAGAGACAAGTGCGGACACGGTCTCTATACCCCTGCCACCTTTGAGGGCGACGCGCTTGTGAGCTGTTCGACCGGTACGGCACTCGGTGTCCGCGTTGCCGACTGCGTGCCGATCCTGCTTGCCGATCCCGGCGCGGGCGTTATTGCCGCGGTACACGCGGGTTGGCGCGGCACGGTCGGAAACATCGTTGGCAAAACGGTGCAGAAAATGTGTTTTCTCGGCGCTTCTGCCGAGGATATCCGCGCGGCGATCGGTCCGCACATCTCGATGGCAAACTACGAGGTGGGCGAGGAGGTCGCAAAAGAGGTGCTCCGCGCGGTTGGCGAGGATGCGCTGACCTTTTCGCATTTGCGTCCGTCCGAGACGGAGGGGAAATTCCTTTGCGGACTCGGCGAGGTGAATAAGACCTTGCTTATGCAGGCGGGGCTCCGCGAGGAGCACATCGATCTTTCGACCGAGTGTACCTTTGCAAACAGTGAGCTCTTCTATTCCCATAGACGCACCGGCGAAAAGCGCGGTACGCTCATGGGCATCATAGCGATTTAGGTGGGTAGAAAGGACAGTTGAAATGTTTAAAAGGATTCTTATCGGTCTTTTGTTGATCTGTATGCTCGTAGTGTTCAGCTATGCCTGGAAGTATTCGAGCTCCGGCTATATAACGGACCAGATGCGGGACACCTTTGGCGAATCGACCTTTACCGATGCGGTGAGCAAGCCGCCCGAAACGACGGAGGCACCCGTCACGACCGATCTGCCGCCGGAGACTACGGCAGTGACAACGACTGCCGCGCCGCAGACACCCGTGGACATCGTGTATCCCGATACCGTACTGCTGTTTGGCGGCGACGTCAATCTGGATGCAAACTACGGTCCGTGGTCGGTATATGCCGCCGCAGAGGGCAATCTTGCCGCGTGTATCGATCCTACGCTGCTTACCGAGATGCAGAAGGCAGATATTTTCATGGTGGGCAACGTGTTTGCCTTTACCGATAGCACACAGCCGATCAACAAGCGGTACACCTTCCGCACCGTGCCCGAAAACATTTCTATTTACGGCGAAATGGGCGTGGATATCGTATCGCTTGCCAACAACCACGTGTATGATTTCGGTGCACTCGGCCTCAGCGATACGTTGTATACGCTGGATAATAAGGGCATCATACATGTCGGTGCGGGCGAGAATTATGCAGAGGCATCCCGCGTGCGCTACGGTATTTTCAACGGTCTCAGGATCGCGTATACCGCGGCGATGCGCTCGGAAAAGTACCTCAACACCCCCGAAGCCACCGAAAACAGCTCGGGTGTTATGAAAATGTACACGCTCGATGCCTATGTGGAGGTCATCCGTCAGGCGGCAGAGAATTCCGACTTTGTGGTTGCGTATGTGCATTGGGGTGCAGAGAACTCGCTCTGGCTGGAGCAGGAGCAGATCGACGGCGCACACGCGCTGATCGATGCAGGTGCGGATATTGTCATCGGCTCGCACACGCATACGCTGCAGACGGTGGAGTACTATAAAGGAAAGCCGATCTTCTACAGCATCGGCAATCTGTGGAGTGATGTGTCGAATACCGAAAGTGCTTTGGTTAAGCTGACGCTTTCGAGCGACAATACGGTCAAGGCGCTTGAGATTATCCCCTGCAACAATGCGGGCGGCGTTACCCGTGCCGCTTCTCCCGAAAGCCGCGCGGCGATCTTCCACAGACTCAACCAGTCGGCGACCGCATCCGTCGCGCAGGACGGTACCATCACCGAAAAAGAATAACGCAAAAGTGCGTTGCCCTAGGGCAACGCACTTTTTTGCAGGATCTCGTCCACAAGATCGTCCATGCCGTACAGCCCGCGCTCTTTTTTAAAAAGGAAGCGCGCAGCGGTCAGGGCGCCGCGGGCAAACAACTCGCGGTTTTCGGCGCTGTGGGAAAGGTACAGGCTTTCGCCCTTGCAAAACAGGCAAACGGTGTGCTGCCCCACCACGCTGCCGCCCCGCAGAGAATGGATGCCGATCTCACCGTGCCCGCGCTTTTGGTGCACGCGGCGATCGTAGATAAATTCTCCGCCGCCGAGCGCGCGTTTGACCGTGTCGGCAAGATAGAGCGCGGTGCCGCTCGGCGCGTCCGTTTTGGCGGCGTGGTGGGTCTCCACAATCTCAATGTCACAGGAGGGAGCGAGCGCACCTGCCACCATCTCGCACAGTCTGCCGAGGAGGTTGACTCCCACCGACATGTTGCGGCTTTGGAAGATCGGGATCTCGGTTGCCGTGTCAGCGATCGTGTCCAGCTGACCGGAGGAATACCCCGTTGTGGCAAGCACGGCACCGATCTTTCGCGCCCGACAGAAATCGAGCAGCGGCAGTAGCATTTTCGGGGAAGAAAAGTCGATCACTACATCGCAAAGCAGATCCTGCGGTACGCGCGAAAACGTTGCAAACAGGTTGTCTTTGGACGCGTCTGCCCGCCGATCCACCAGGATAGGCAGCTCGATCTTCTCCTCGCCGAACACACGGATGCACTCCCCGCCCATGCGTCCGAGTGCCCCCGAAATCGCTACGCGCATGCCGATCCCCCCCTTTTCATAGAATGGTATGCATCCGCAGGCGAAGATAGAACACTTGCCGCATGATTGCAACGGAATCCTACGATGTGTGCGTTCCCATGACGATGCGCGGTTGTGGATACTCACCCATTGTAGGGGCGATTCATGAATCGCCCGCATACACGCCGTTCCTCTATTTGTCATTCTGAGCAAAGCGAAGAATCTGCAAGCCGTAAGGCTTGCCTATGTAAGACGCCGCCGCGCGGCGCAGATCCTTCGGCAAGCCTCAGGATGACACGCGGGGATGTACAAACATCTCGCTGTGGCAGGCGGGGCGTCCGGGAGGTCGCCCCCTACGGGTTTGTGGGCTCCCCTAACGATGTGCGGTTGTTGATACTCACCCACCGTAGGGGCGAACTGTGTTCGCCCGCATGCCCCGTTTATGTTTGCTTTTGCGCGACTTCCCGTTTTCGGAAGATCCCTTTTGCCCAGGCAAGCTCCTCCTTGCCGAGTGCACCGACAAGCCGCGCGATGCACAGATAGAGCGCAGTGTAGAGCAGGCAGGCTACCACGGTGCGCGCCACCTGCCCCGACGGCGCGAGCCGCCGCAGAAGAAGCTGTGCGGCATTGGCGGCGCCGATCGCGGCGAAGAGCGGCGCGAGGAGCCATTTGCCCACGCGAAAGCTGACATCCACCATGGTGAGCAGCTTGCCGATGCTGAACACCGTGTTGATGCATTCCGAAACGTAGATCACGAGGATGTAGCCGTATACCCCTACGCGCGGTACCAGCAGCCAGACAAGCAGAACGCTCACCGCCGCGTCGGCAATGTTCACGCACATGGTGTACACCTGCTTGCCGAGCCCCTTTAAGATCGAGTCGGTCACCGTGTCGAGGAACATCACGGGCATCAGCGGCGCAAGCGCGCGCAGATACTCTGCCGCCTCTCGCGAGCCGTAGATCGCTTCGCACAGGTCGCCCGCAAAGGAACAGAACATCCCCGCGCACAGAATCGAGCAAAAGAGCGTGACCGAAAAGGCGCGCGCGGTGACGTAGGAGACCTCCTTTTTGTTGTCCGCGGCATACAGCTCGGTGATCTCGGGGATCACCTGTCCCGAAAACGCGCCCACGAACGCGGAGGGGTAGAGCACGATCGGGAGCGCCACCGCACTCACGACGCCGTAGGTGGCAAGCGCGCTCGGATCGCCGTATGCGGCAAGCCCTATGGGGATGAGGATGTGCTCGACCGTGACAAGTCCGGAGCGCACATAGGCAGAAAAGGCGACCGGCAGGGAAATGTCCAGCACGGCGCGCATCGGGACGCGTTTGCCGCCGCCGCGCAGCGTCCGCTTATCTGCAAGGTAGGAGACGATCTGCAGAAAAAAGGAAAAGATCTCGCTGATCGAGCCGCCGAGCACCAGTGCAAGGCAGGCGTATTCGATCCCGCGGGGGACAAACAGCGAGAGCAAAAAGGTGCAGGACAGGATCTTGACCGTCTGCTCGAGCACCTGCGAGATCGCGTTTTTGTACACGCGGCGCACCGCGGCAAAATAGCCGGAAAATGCCGAGCAGAGCGACAGCGGAAGAAGCGAGAGCGACAGGGCTCGCACCGACATGGCGGCACGCGGCTCGGCGAGAAAGTGCACCGAGACGAAGTCGGAAAAGAAGAACAGCCCCGCGCTTGCAAGCGCACCGAAGCCGAAGCTGTAGAGCAGGCATTTTCGCATTGCGCTTTTGACGCTTGCCCCCTCGTTTCTGCCAAAATAGAGCGCGACAAGGCGGGTTGCCGCAAGGTTCACCCCCGAGGTGGCAAGCGTCACCGCAAAGGTGTACACGCTCATCACCAGCGAGAACAATCCCATGCCCTCGCCGCCGACCTTCTGTACGCAAAAGGCGTTGAACGCCACCGCCACCGTGCGCATCAGCAAGGTGCAGGCGCTTAGAATCAGTGCGTTGATCATATACCGTCTGGCTCTTTGCATCCCGTTTTCTCTCCCATCCCGACCTAAAAATAGAATTTTTCTTTAAATTCTATGCTGGGGTAAAAGAAATCATTAAAAAATGTGGCGCGGCGGTAAAAAATATAGTATACTAAGGGGAGAGTTAATTTAGTGAGGATCATATGGCATATATCGTTTTTGACATGGAATGGAATCAGCCGATGTGCGCCTCCCAGCCGCAAAAGGGCAGAAACGGCGTCAAGCTGTCGGGGGAGATCATGCAGATCGGCGCGGTGCGTCTTTCCGAGGACGGGGAGATCGAGGGCAGCTTTTCCCTCTGCGTGAAGCCCCGCTTTTACCGTCGGCTGAACAAGCGCGTCCGCGAGCTGACAGGCATCACCAAGGAGCAGCTTATGGAGGCGGAGGAGTTTCCCATTGTATTTGCACAGTTTGATGCGTTTTGCGGCAAGGATCCCACGCTTCTCACCTGGGGATTTGACGACATACCGATTCTGCGGCAAAACCTGATCGTTTGGGATCTCGGCACCGAATTTTGTGAGAATTCCTACAATCTGCAGACCATTTTCAACACGCAGACCGACGGCGGCAAGGGACAGCGCTCGCTTGCCTTTGCGCTGGAGCATTTCGGCATCGTGCCCGAACTGGAGGCGCATGACGCCCTGCACGATGCCTACCATACCGCACTTGTGGCAAAACACCTTGACCTTGCGGGCGGCATTGCCGCATACGGCGGCGGCAGCTCGGGTACGCTGTGGGAGCATCCGCTGTCCACCGACAGCTTTTACGCCTATGCAAACAAGCGCGCCGCATTCGCCGATGCAAAGCTGACGCAGATCGTTTGTCCGACCTGCCGAAAGTCGCTCGAGACTGCCAAGTGGGTGACGAAAGGCGGCAATTTGTATGTGGCGACCGCAAGCTGTCCGGAGCACGGCGACTTTATCGGGCGCATTAAGTTTTCCCATGCGGGAAAGGAGACACTTTCCGCGGTACGCAGTGTGTACAAGGGCTCCGAGTTTGCGGCAGAGCATTATAAAGAGGTGCTTGCCAAGTCCGACCGCCGCAAGGATGCGTTCAAGGCGCGTATGCGCGAGCAACGCAAGCTGAAAAAACAGCAAAAAGCCGCCGAGCAGGCGTGAAAAAAGCCGATTGCACGTAAAGTTGCAATCGGCTTTTTTCGTTAGTCTCAGTTCGAGATAAGTATGGGTGTGTATAACTGACCTGTTTATTCATTTTTTGTGAATGCCCATTGAAAAATGAAAAGGCGCAAGGTATATTTCAACCTTGCGCCTATAGGTGAGTATGTGCTATTCAGTTCAACAAATTGGAGTTTGTAGGACTTTAGGCAAGCTGTTCTAAAACATCTATCAATTCCTTCCATTCATGAATATGTAAATACTCACATTGCAGTGTTTTATTATCTAAACGTTTTTTATATTCTTTTTCTGTATCGTTATCATATAAAACAGGATAAATGCCAACTTGAGAAGAACCTTCAATATCGGCTTTCGGATTGTCACCGCAGTACCAGACTTCATCTGCACGAAGTCCCGCTTTTTGAAGGGCAATATCAAACAGAATACGATTTGGCTTTCGCATAAAGTAATCACTGGAGGTCATAACAAATTCAAAACGATTATTTGGTAAAAGTCGATTCAATCGTTCTGTCAGAGCCTCGCTTGACCACAAGAGATTGCTTATGACAGCACTTCTGATACCCTTTTCGTTTAAATAGTCTAGCATTTTGTCCGCATCAGGCATAATCGCCCCCATAGATGCCCCATTCCAAAATACGGTTTCCATTTCCAAAGGGGTGAGCGAAAATTCAATTCCAAGATATTCATATAATGCTCTATTGCCAATTTGTCCACTAATTTCATATCCAATTTTACGTACATCGTCAATGTTCTTTCCAAAAATCAATTCTGCACCTTTTACGACATCATCAAGAGTGCAGTTGTTTGGATTTTTCTTAATATATTTTAAAAGTTCTGCATTGCCTCTAACGGAATTCCAACCAGGTTCATATAGAAGTGTATGTCCGTAATCAAAAATAATCATCCGAGGATAGTTCATGTTCTATTCTCCCATAAATTCAAGTTTGTCTAACTGTTTCTATCTATATAGACGGAAAAAACAGCAAAAAGTTCCTAAATACACCTATATCATAGCATACCTCTATGTGTTTGTCTCACTCCAGAGCAGAGATTTTACAAATTCACAACATTTGTCAGTCTAACAGACCTTTCAAGTCAAAGGAAATAGGCTTGTGTTTGAACTTGGCAAGGGATAGCGACCTGTTTATGAATATCGTTCGAAATGTATATTCTTCAGTCACCAATACTTATCTCGGACAGAGGCTTTCGTTATAGCTGCAGTTTTTCTGCAATTTTCAGCATTCTTGCGGCATCGACCTTGCAGACGCGGCGGTCGTAGGTGAGAAGACCGTTGGTCTCGTCCTCCACGTCCGAGACCTGCGTGTAGATCGCCGCCGAGAGTCCTTTCTGTACCGCGGGGACGATCTCTTCCTTGTAGAGCTTTTCGAGTGCGCTTACAAAGTCCTCTTGCTTTGCATAAAAGCGGTAGCCGTAGGTGTCCTTGCGGTTGAACACGTGCCCCGCGACCTTGTGCGCGTAGCCGCCGAACTCGGAGAGGACAAGCGGCTTTTTGGCAGGACGCATCCGAAAGGGCTTGAAATAGACGTGCAGGCTCTCCACATCGCTCGGCGCACCGCCAAACCAGCCGGATGCCGTGTCGATAAAGCGGGTGCTGTCCAGCGCGCGCAGTCGCTCGTACATTTCTGCGCTCGCAAACTGCCCCCAACCCTCGTTGAAGATCGTCCAGTAGCAGATCGAAGGGTGATTCCCAAGCAAGCGTACGGTCTCCTCCATCGTTTCGACAAAGGCTTTTCGGCTGTTTTTGTTCGGGTGCAGCCACTTGTCGCAGAGCTTTTGCAGACCGACGGTGGGGAGCGCGGTATCGCGTAAGAAGGAGTAGCCGCCGTTATTCACCATGTCCTGAAACACGATCATGCCGAGGCGGTCGCAGTCGTAGTAGAACTGCTCGGGCTCGAGCTTGATATGCTTGCGCAGGGTGTTGAAGCCGAGCGCTTTCATCGCGAGAATGTCCTGTTCGTAGCCTTTTTCGCTTGCGGGGGTGAAAATGCCGTCGCTGAAGTACCCCTGATCGAGCAGACCGTGGAAGAAATAGGGTTTCCCGTTCAGGCAGAGCCGCGGAATACCGTCTACCACCTTCGTTTCGAGCGTGCGGAGAGCAAAGTAGCTTTCCACCTTGTCCTCGCCCGCGGTGAGTGTAAAGGTATAGAGGTGGGGATCCTCGGGTGACCACAGGTGCGGCGCCTCGAGCCGGATGTGCGCTTTTCCCCCGGTCAGCGGATACACCTTGCCGCCAAGGGAAATCTCACCGCTCTCCACACCCTCGGCGGTGACGGTTGCAAAATCCGCGCCCGTTTCGATGTGCAAAGCACGCACATACTGCTCGGGCACGCTCTCGATCCACACCGTCTGCCAGATGCCGCTGATCGGCGTGTACCACATGCCGCCGCGCTTCTCGCACTGCTTGCCGTAGGGCAGGATCTTTTCGGAAAGCTTGTCCGTCACCCGCACTTCAAGGAGGTTTTTCTCTTGCAAATGCTCGGTGATGTCAAAGGTAAAGGGGGTATAGCCGCCCGTGTGGCTGCCAAGACGGTTGCCGTTGAGCGTGACCTCGGCGATCTGATCGACCGCGCCAAAGTGGAGGAGCACTCTGCCGCGCACAAAGCCGACAGGCAGGGCAAATTCTTTTTTATAGAGCAGTTTGGGCACTTTGCCCATAGAGCGATGGATACCGGAGAGCAGGGACTCGGGTGCCAAGGGGACGCGGATCGTCTCCTTGGTGACGCCGTCCGCGTAAAATTCCCACTCGCCGTTCAGGCAAAAGAAGGAGTCGCGCACCATTTGCGGACGGGGATAGACATTCCACGGCTGTCCCGTGAGGGCTTCGCCCTCGGCGGTATAGAGGTGTACGAGATCGTCTTTTTTCATTTGGTTGCCTCCGACTTCTTCATCTTCCGCAATACAAATACGAGGAACGCGGCGAGGAGAACTGCAACGCCGAGTGCCGCGAGGAAGATAAAAAATCAACTTTGTCCTTTTGCCTGAGAGATTAGCGCGGGGAGCGCTTTGCACCTTCGGCACCCGCACAGGGCGGGATTCTCCAAAGTTCTGTCCGTTTGCAGTCCTCATCTTTTTTAAGACACCTGAGAGCGTTACTCCTTCGGCTGCGAAACCGCAATTTCCTGCAAACATCCTACAGAATGTATGAAATTTGAATCCACTATACTACCCCTTCCTGCAAAATGCAAGGGGGGTTTTCAAAAAAGTACAAATATTTACAAAAACACGCGAAATCAAAATTTGTTTCGGATAGACTTGCCAAGACGCCCCGGTTTGTGGTATACTTATACGATCAACAGGAAAGGAGTCACTGCATGGCAGTATCGGCGAAGACAATTCAAAAACAGATGCAGCGCCTCGGTCCGCTGCTTAGCGGATGCTCGCTTGCGACAATGCGGCGCGGGCAGAATCTGATCGGCGAACTGATGGAAGCTGTTCATCGCAAGGATGTCCTCGTCAAGGATCATCCGTTTGCCGATTTTACGGGTGCGTGGGTGATTCCGAAAGATGAGCGCAGACAGGGCGTGATCCTCTATCTGCACGGCGGCGGATATGTCTGCGGCGACCTCGACTATGCCAAGGGCTTCTCTGCCACGCTTGCGGTGCAGTGCGGTGTGCGCGTATTCTGCGCGGCGTACCGGCTTGCGCCTGAGCACCGCTATCCCGCCGCGCTCGAGGATGCACTTTCCGCTTACCGCTATCTGCTCGAAAAAGGCTATGCGCCCGCGCACATTACCCTTGCGGGGGAGAGTGCGGGCGGCGGACTTTGTTATGCGCTCTGCTTAAAGTTAAAAGAAAACGGCGAAGAATTGCCCGGCGGTATCCTCGGTATTTCCCCTTGGGTAGACCTGACCGCTGGTGGCGAGTCGTATGTACAGAATAAGGATCTCGACCCTTCGATGACGCTTGAGAAGCTCGACTTTTTTGCATCGAGCTACACCGATGACCGCACCGATCCGCTTGTTTCGCCGTTCTACGGCGACCTTTGCGGTCTGCCGCCGTCGCTGCTCTTTGCCGGCGGCAATGAGATCATGTTAAGCGACACGACCGAGCTGCACAAGCGCCTGCGTGCGGCGGGCTGCAAGAGTCAGCTTGTCGTTACGCCCGACCGCTGGCACGGGTATGTCCTCTATAATTTACAGGAGAATCAAAACGATTTTGTCACGATCAATCAGTTTTTGAACCACGTACTGTCCCCTGAGCGCAAGCTGCGCTGGATGCGGCTGGACAATGCGGCAAAGATCTATCCCGCCGCCGCCAGACAGAACTGGAGCAACGTGTTCCGCCTTTCGGCAACGCTGTATGAGCCGGTGGACGTCGCGGTGCTGCAGTCCGCGCTGGATGTGACGGTGCGGCGGTTTCCGTCTATCGCTACCCGCCTGCGCCGCGGCGCGTTCTGGTACTATCTCCAGCAGATCTCGGAGGCACCTGCCATCCGCGAGGAGAGCAGTTATCCGTTGCTTCGCATGTCCCGCAAGGAGACAAGACAGTGTGCATTCCGCGTTATTGTGTACAAGCGGCGTATCGCGGTGGAGATCTTCCACTCGCTCACCGACGGCAACGGCGCGCTGATCTTCTTAAAGACGCTCCTTGCCGAGTATCTGCAGCAAAAGCACGGAATTTCGATTCCGGCGACAGAGGGCGTGCTCGGCAGACTGGAGGAGCCGAGCGAGGAGGAGATGGAGGACAGCTTCCTTAAATATTCGGGCAATGTCAGCGCCAGTCGAAGAGAGAATACCGCGTGGCACCTTCGCGGCACCCCCGAGCCGGCAGGCTTTTTGCACCTGACCTGCTTCAAGATCCCCGCACAGGCAGTTTTGGAAAAGGCACACGAATACGGCGTAAGCCTCACGGTGTTTTTGTGCGCGGCACTGATGATGGCACTGCAAAACCTGCAAAAGGAAAAGGTGCCGGACATCTTAAAGCGCAAGCCGATCAAGGTGCTGCTGCCGGTCAATCTGCGAAAGCTGTTTGCCAGCCGCACGCTGCGTAATTTTGCGCTCTATACCACCCCCGAGATCCACCCGAAGCTCGGCGAATACACGTTTAAAGAGATCTGCGAGGTCATTTCGCATTGGATGAAGCTGGAGATTACACCTAAGCAGATGAGCATGAAGATCGCAACCAACGTCGGCAGCGAGCGTGCGCTCGCGGTCAAGGTGATGCCGCTGTTTATCAAAAACATCGTGATGAAAATGGTGTTTGAAGCGGTCGGCGAGCGCAAATCCTGTCTCACACTCTCCAATCTCGGCGCGGTCACGCTACCCGAGGTGATGTTGCCGTACGTTGAGCGGCTGGACTTCGTCCTCGGCGTGCAGGCGACCGCTCCCTACAACTGCGGTGTGCTCTCGTTTAAGGATACGCTGTATATCAATTTTATCCGCGACATCCGCGAGTCCGAACTGGAGGCGCACTTTTTTGCCGTACTCCGTGACATGGGCATCGGCGCCGAGGTAGAAAGCAACTAAGTATAAGGAGAAAACCATGTATTGTATCAACTGCGGTGTGAAGCTGGCAGATACCGAGCGGCAGTGTCCGCTTTGCGGCACGGTGCCGTTTCACCCCGATATTCCGATGGTAGAGACCGAGTCGCTCTATCCCGAAAACCGACAGCCCGTGACGCAGATCAGCCCGCTTGCCGCGCTGATCGTGACCACGACCGCTTTCTTAGTTGCGCTGCTCGTGACGCTGCTCTGTGACCTGCGCATCTGCGGCAGCGTCACCTGGTCGGGCTACGTGATCGGTGCGCTGTTTACGGCGTATGAGATCTTTATTCTGCCGTTCTGGTTCAAAAAACCGAATCCCGTCATCTTCGTGCCCTGCGCGTTTGCCATGATCGGATTGTATCTTTTGTATATCAATTTTGCCACCGAGGGCGATTGGTTTTTAAGCTTCGCGTTTCCCATCGTCGGTTTCACGGGGCTGACCGTCACGGCAGTTGTGACGCTGATGCGCTATGTCCGCCGCGGCAGGCTGTATATTTTCGGCGGTGCGGCGATCGCCACAGGTCTTTTTGCCCCTGTGATGGAGTTTTTGCTCAACCTCACCTTCGGGCTCACGCACGGGCTGGTCTGGTCGTTCTATCCGCTGACAGCGCTCGTACTCATCGGCGGCATGCTTATCTTCCTCGCCATCTGCCGCCCCGCAAGAGAATCCATGGAACGGAAATTTTTTATATAAAGAGAAAAAGCACCGAGCTTCGCAGAAAACTCGGTGCTTTGCTTTTTGGTTGAAAGATAAAAGAAAATTTGCGATAACATCGAATGTCAATGACATGGTAGGGGAATAGCGACCAAAGGTCGCATTGCGCCTTCGACGTCCCGTTTGGTTTTGGTTCGCGGGCTGTCGTGGCGCCAGCCCCTACCGGTTTGTGCGTTGCCGTGACGATGCTTGCAACGGGTACCTGCCCCATCGTAGGGGCGACCTTCGGTCGCCCGCGTGTACGCGCTCGCGCCCTTCGAATCCCTTTGTTCACACGCAAAAGAAAAAGCCACCTTATCGGTGACTTTTCTTTTGGCGCGCCCTGAGGGATTCGAACCCACGACCAACGGAATCGGAATCCGGTACTCTATCCGGGCTGAGCTAAGGGCGCATAGCGCGCGTAAATGTAGTGCGAACATACTTCGGCGCGCATTGTGAGAATTGCTCGCCGTCTGAACAACGGCGTTTTTGCTATGCAAAAAACACAATTCTCTTTTACGAAGTGCTTCCGCCTACAAAGGGAAACATTTGTTCGTGTGCATCCCGAAAACGCGATGCGTTTTCGATGAACTGTAGTTCGTGGGAACACACTTCGGCTGCAGGAACATAGCCAGATAATAGTATAGCACACTTTTTTGAAAATTGCACTAATTTTTTTGTCGTTCAAAGAAATATTTTCCGCGGTGGGCGTTTATACTCTGAATGACACCGATCAGGCAGTAGGAGGCGAGCATCGAGGAGCCGCCGTAACTCATAAAGGGAAGCGTGATGCCGATGACGGGGAGCTTGGCAAGGCACATGCCGAGGTTTTCCACCGTTTGCGCGATAATGACCGCGGCAACGCCGATGCACATATACGAGGCGTAACTGCCCTGCATCTTGTGCGCTAAAATGAGCGCGCGGATGACCAGCACGCAGAGTAGGAGAATGACAAGGGTTGCACCGAAGAAGCCGAACTTCTCGCTGGTGATCGCAAAGATAAAGTCGTTGTGCACATAAGGCACCTTCTGGTATTCGGTGCCGCCCGAAAATCCAGTGCCCCAAAAGCCGCCTGCGGCGATCGCGTTCCGGCTGAACAAAGCCTGCATGCCAACGCCAAGGGGATCGCTCTCGGGCTGAAAGCCCGCAATGATGCGGTTTTGCTGATAGGGCTTGAGCACGCTCCAGAGGAAGGGCGCGGCAAGGGCGATGACCGCACCTGCGCCGAGGAAATACCAGAAGCTTAAACCGGCGACAAGCAGCATGGCGACCGTCATAAACATAAACACGAGCGCCGTGCCGAGGTCGCCCTGCAGCAGAATCAGACCGATGATCACACCCGCGTGGATGCCGAGCTTGAGCAGGGACAGCGGATGATTGATCTTGCTTTTCAGCATATGTAGGTGCTTGGAAAAGGTGATAATGTATAAGATCTTGATGAACTCTGCCGGCTGGATGCTGAACGGCAGCCAGTCGAACTCGATCCAGCTTTTGTTGCCGTTGTTGTCACTGCCGATGATCAGGGTGAGCACAAGGAGAAAAACGCTGATGCCGAACAGCGGCACCGAAAGCTTGTCGGCGATCTCCTCATAATCGACCGTCGAGATGATCGTCATGGCCACAAGTCCGAGACCGGCGGCCGCCATTTGCATATAGAAGTAGCGCACGCCGTAATCGTTTGCCGCGCCAGCAAGCGTCAGCAGGCTGACACAGGTGAGAGCGACGATACAGGTCAGCACGATATAGTCCAGCTTGCGCAGCTTTTCATACCATGTGATGGAAAATACCTTCATGCTCTCACTCCTTTCGTCGGTATAATGAATGGACAACTATTGTTGTCCTGAATTTTTGCTTTGCTCTATAGGATGGTTTCCTCTATGAACTTAGCCACACCGTCCAAATCATTGCTGTCAACGATCCGATCTGCTACAGCAAGAACAGCGGGTATGGCGTTGGATACGGCTACACCCAATCCGCAATTCTTTATAGGCGCAATGTCATCGTTGTCATCCCCAAAATAGACAGTATCGCTCGGAGAAACCCCAAAGCAGGAGAGCATATGCTTGATACCGTTCCATTTCGTAGCTTCGTGGCTCATGATCTGGATGAGATCATTATTGGCGATGGTATAGTACACATCCTCTGTCAAGGTGGATTCAATGCCATCATATAGAGGCTTTTGCTGACTGCTTGCCAGTATTTTATAGAGGATGATATTCTCCGGCAATATCGGGAACTTGTCATACACGACAGGCTTCCACACAGGAATATCTCTGTTTGAATACAGCCCTTTGCTTGTTTCTATGGAAAGAAACACATCGGGGTATTGCAGAATAGCGGAGAGTATTTTTTCGCCGCTTTCGCGGGAGATTCCAAATTCCAATAGATTCTGAGGAAGCGAAACGACGGCTCCGTTTGTAGCGGTTATGGCATCAAAGCCGATCAGGTCATTATAGATCAAAATATCTCTTAAAGGTCTTGCGCTTGCAGCCATAATAAGGATTCCATGCTCGTGGCACTTCCCCAGAACAGCAACGGCGTGTTCGGACACGCTTTTATCGGTATGTAGCAATGTTCTGTCCAAATCGGTGACTATGGCTTTCATGCGCTTTTCCCTCTAAGTGGTTTTAAATTAACTCGCCTTTAGCGAGCGATAAGAATTTAGCTGAACTCATTATACCATATTCGAGAATGGTTGACAAGAAATTTCGTAATTGATATAATATTTTATGAAGTGAAAGCGTGAAAGTTTTCTTTGTGCGAAGTCAGGCTTGGTTTGTTTCACGCTCGAACTCCTCGCAAAATGGGTTCCGACCCATTTTGCCGCACAAAAGTGCGGTACCGAGGATTTCCTTTTACAATTTGTGCCGCCACAAGCGGCGGAATGGAGTTTATCATGGCTAAGATCTACACATCTGCGGAGCAGCTCATCGGCAGAACGCCCCTGCTTCGCCTTACACATATCGAAACCGCATACGGCGTATCGGCAAAGCTTGTTGCAAAGCTTGAACTGTTCAATCCCGGCGGCAGCGCCAAGGATCGCGTGGCAAAGGCAATGCTGGACGATGCCGAGAGAGAGGGACTTTTGCAGCCGGGTTCGGTCGTCATCGAGCCGACCTCGGGCAATACCGGCATCGGACTTGCGTTGCTTGCGGCGACGCGCGGCTACCGCGCGATCATCGTTATGCCCGATACGATGTCGGAGGAGCGCCGCACGCTGATGCGTGCATACGGCGCGGAGCTCGTGCTCACCGAGGGAGCAAAGGGTATGGCGGGCGCGATCGCGCGCGCCGAGGAGCTTGCGAGAGAGATCCCGAACAGCTTTATTCCCGGTCAGTTTACAAATCCGGCGAATGCCGCCGCACATTTTGCAACCACAGGCCCTGAAATTTTTGACGATACCGACGGCGAGGTGGATATTTTTGTTGCCGGTGTCGGCACCGGCGGTACGATCACGGGTGTGGGCGAATACCTGAAGTCGAAAAAGCCGTCTGTCAAGGTCGTTGCCGTCGAACCCGCGACAAGCGCGGTGCTTTCGGGCAAGGAAAAGGGCGCACACGGTCTGCAGGGCATCGGCGCGGGCTTTATCCCCGAGGTGCTGCATACCGGAATCTACGATGAGATCGTCACGGTTACCGATGCCGAAGCGCTTGCAATGGGCAGGGAAATGGGCAAAAAAGAGGGCATCCTCGTCGGTATTTCCTCGGGCGCGGCGCTGTATGCCGCCGTCAAGGTCGCAAAGCGCGCCGAAAATGCAGGCAAAACGGTCGTGGTATTGCTCCCCGACACGGGCGACCGGTATCTTTCCACGGCAATGTTTCAAGAATAAAATAAAAGGAACGGTTTTGCAAAGCCGTTCCTTTTTGGTTGGCAACACCGACACGGCAACATTTGTAGGGGGCGACCTCCCGGACGCCCCGCAAGCCGCGGTGCGATGTTGCTACGGCGGGAGGAGCAAGCCCCTCCCCTACGATGTACCAATACCCGCACATTGCAACGGAGCGCACAAACCCGTAGGGGCGATTCACGAATCGCCCGCCCGTTGCGGTGCGATGTTGTACATGCGGGAGGAGCAAGCCCCTCCCCTACCAGGGGTAACCGTTGCAATCACCGTAGCGGCGGCACAAAACGCAGGCATTCTTCAAACATTTTTGCGCGTACCTATGGAAAAACGTATTTGTTTGTGGTATACTAATATAATCCATGCTTGTCGGCATTTTTCAAAGTTTCCTATAGGGGGAATTTTATGGACAAATTTGAGTTAAAATCAAGTTACAAGCCCACGGGCGACCAGCCGGAAGCGATCGAGCGGCTTTCGGCGGGGGTGGATGCGGGACTTTCCGAGCAGACGCTACTCGGCGTTACCGGTTCGGGAAAGACCTTCACCATGGCGAACATCATTGCCAATGTCAACCGCCCCACGCTGGTGCTGGCACACAATAAAACGCTTGCTGCGCAGTTATGCTCTGAATTTCGGGAATTCTTCCCTAACAATGCAGTAGAATACTTCGTCTCCTACTACGACTACTACCAGCCGGAGGCATACATCCCCGGTAAGGATATCTATATCGAAAAGGACGCGATGATCAACGACGAGATCGACAAGCTGCGCCACAGCGCGACAAGTGCGCTGTTCGAGCGGCGGGACGTGATCATCGTTGCCAGCGTTTCCTGTATTTACAGCCTTGGCGATCCGTCCGAGTATCAGGAGCTGCAGATCATTCTCAGGCAGGGCATGACGATGGAGCGCGAGGAACTGCTCCGCCGCCTGGTCATGATCGGCTATGAGCGCAACGACGTCGGCTTCGTGCGCGGAAAGTTCCGCGTGCGCGGTGACACGGTGGAGGTTTTTCCCGCGTCCGAGAATGAAAAAACGGTGCGCATTGAGCTGTTCGGAGACGAGATCGACCGCATCAGCGAGGTCAATGTGGTCACCGGCACCCCTATCCGCCGTCTGAACAACATCCCCATCTGGCCCGCCACCCATTACGTCACCCCCAAGGAGAAGATGGACGCCGCCATACAGGAGATCTACAAAGAGCTGGAGGAGCGGGTGGCATGGTTTGAGCAGAAAAACCTGCTGGTGGAGGCCCAGCGCATCAAGCAGCGCACCATGTACGACATTGAGATGATGCAGGAGCTGGGCTATTGCTCCGGCATTGAGAACTATTCCCGGGTGATCGAGGGGCGGCCTGTGGGCTCCCCTCCTCACACGCTGCTGGACTACTTCCCCGAGGACTTTGTCCTCTTCATCGACGAGAGCCACGTTACCCTGCCCCAGGTTCGCGCCATGTACAACGGCGACCGGGCGAGAAAGACCAATCTGGTGGAGTACGGCTTCCGCCTCCCCTCCGCCTTTGACAACCGGCCCCTCAAGTTTGACGAGTTTGAAAACCGGCTCAACCAGGTGGTGTACGTCTCCGCCACCCCCGGCGAGTACGAGCGCACCCGCTCCGGTCAGGTGGTGGAGCAGGTCATTCGCCCCACCGGTCTGCTGGACCCCCGGGTGGAGGTGCGCCCGGTGGAGGGGCAGATCGACGACCTCATCGGGGAGATCAACCTGCGCACCGGCCGGGACGAGCGGGTGCTGGTCACCACC
>CAYQBT010000003.1:0-20160 GCA_964415775.1 uncultured Lachnospiraceae bacterium | reverse complement strand
GCAACGGTACCGTTTCTTCGGATATGAACGCGGTTACCAACCAGATTGAGCTTGTCAAGACCTTTGCCCCCGACGCAAAGAATGTCGGTATCGTATACTGCTCCGCAGAGGACAACTCCAAGCTGCAGTTTGAAGAGGCAAAGGGCGTGTTTGAGAATGCAGGCTACACCGTTACCGGTTATGCCGTTGCAGACGTAAACGAGCTGGTTGCTGTTATTGATACCGTTGTCAAGGATAACGACGTTCTCTATGAGCCCACCGATAACCTCGTTGCGGCAAACATGGAGGTCGTTAAGAACGCTGCAGTTCCTGCAGGCGTTCCGGTTATCTGCGGCGAGGAGTCGATGTGTAAGGCGGGCGGCGTTGCTTCCTACAGCGTAAACTACTATGATGTAGGCTACGAGGCAGGCCTGATGGCTTACGAGATTCTCGTAAACGGTGCAAATCCTGCAGAGATGCCCATTAAGATCTTCACGGCAGAGGAGCTTACCCTCATCCAGAATGAAGACGTTATGAAAGAGATGGGCATTACGCCGATTCAGTAATTGCTCTTAGGTTTTGTTGGATTCATAAGGGGCATTTTTGCCCCTTATGAATTTTTGCGTATTTAGATACCGATACTATTTGATTATTTTTGCCGCCGCGCGCGGCGGAACGGAATTGTATTATGGATTTTTTGATTTCAATGATGAACAGTCTGCCCGGTGTTGCGGCAGAAGGTTTGTTTTACGGTATTTTCGCACTTGGCGTGTACATTACATACAAGGTGCTGGATGTTGCTGACCTTACCGTAGACGGCTCGATCGTTACGGGCTGTGCGGTGACCACGATCTGTATTCTGTACGGCGTGGATCCCCTGCTTTCTGTGTTTATCGCATTTATTGCGGGTATGCTTGCGGGTGCGCTGACCGGCTTTTTCCACACGGTACTGAAAATCCCCGCGATCCTTGCGGGTATTCTCTCGCAGTTTTCTCTGTATACCATCAACATGATCGTGATGGGGGCGCAGGCATATCTCAAAGAGGACGGCACCAACCGCGCGCCGATCCCCATGTCGCCGACGGCGTATGCCAGCATTTCGGATTTTCCGCTGATCGTGTCCTCGCGTGACAAGACGGCGGCGATGATCGTTGGCTTTGTCTTTGTGGTTGCGATCATTGCGCTGCTGTACTGGTTCTTCGGTACCGAATTCGGCTGTTCGCTTCGCGCAACGGGCGCAAACCCCAAGATGGCGCGCGCGCAGGGCATCAATACCAATGCCGCTACGGTATTCGGTCTGATGTTCTCGAACGGCTTTGTTGCACTCGCAGGCGGACTGCTTTCGCAGTATACCGGCGGCTCGAACATTACCTTTGGCGCAGGCGCGATCGTGATCGGTCTTGCCTCGGTGGTCATCGGTGAGGTGCTTTGCGGTGCGATCTTTAAAAAGGGTGCAAACTTCGCGGTCAAGCTGACATTTGTGGTCATCGGCTCGATCATTTACTCCTTGATCAAGCGTTTGGTCATCAATATTGGTCTCGATACCAACTTCTTGAAGCTGATCTCGGCGATCATTGTTGCCGTATTTCTGTCGGCACCGAATTTCAAGGGCAAGCACTCTCACAAGGGTGCAAAGAAGGGGGCGTAAGATATGCTGGAACTGAAAAACGTCTGCAAAACCTTCTATGCGGGTACGGTCAACGAGCGCGTTGCGCTGAATGATGTTTCGCTCACGCTGAACGACGGCGACGTGGTCACCATCATCGGCGGTAACGGAGCGGGCAAGTCCACACTGCTCAACATGGTTTCGGGCACACTGCCTGTGGACGAAGGTCAGGTCATCATCGACGGGGTGGACATTACACACTATCCCGAGCACAAGCGTGCGAAGTTTCTCGGACGCGTATTCCAGGACCCGATGACGGGTACGGCGGCAAGCATGGGCATTGATGAAAACCTCGCGCTTGCACTCCGCCGCGGCAAGCGCCGCGGACTCGGTTGGGGCATCACCAAAAAGGAGCGCGCGGAGTATGCTGAAAAACTGGCAGAGTTCGGACTCGGGCTCGAGAGCCGCATCACGGCAAAGGTCGGTCTGCTTTCGGGCGGTCAGCGTCAGGTGCTTACTCTGCTGATGGCTACGCTGAAAAAACCGAAGTTGCTCCTGCTGGATGAGCATACGGCGGCGCTCGACCCCAAGACGGCAAAGCTGGTGCTGGAGGCGACTGATAAGATCGTCCGTGAGAACCATCTCACCACGATGATGATCACGCACAACATGAACGATGCGATCACCTATGGCAACCGACTCATTATGATGATGGACGGACGCATCATTTACGATGTTTCCGGCGAGGAGAAAAAGTCGCTTACGGTTGGGGATCTGCTCAAAAAGTTTGAGGAGTATTCAGGCGGCAGCTTTGCCAACGACCGCATGATGTTGAATAAATAATTTTCTAAAACAGACAAAAACGGCGGAAAACCGCCGTTTTTTCTCTTTGTTTGTTTACAAAATACAAATTTTCATGCAGGTATTGACAGAGAAAAAAAGGAGGGATATAATAAAATTGATGTATAAAAAGTGTAGGTGATGATCTTGTCAAGAATCGTTCACGGCATTGTGGATTTTATCTACAGAGCAGGCGCGGACTTTGGAACCAACAGCGTCTTTTTCATCGAAAGCGCGGGTATCAATGCTCCGTTTGCGGATTATCTCGTGGAGCGTACCCGTCAGCAGACGGATACGCAACACATCTATGTGTTTGAATACGTCACACCGGCTAAAGGATACATCGAATGCGACGGTATGCGGCATACGGTTAAGGCGGGTGATTTTTACTTTCTCAACCGCCTGCATTCGCATTGCTATTATTCGGACCCGAAGGATCCGTACGGCAAGATCTGGATCAACGCGCGCGGGCGGTTGCTCGACGGCGTGGTCAACGCGTACGGTCTTACCGATGGCGTGATCGTGCTTCCGGACTCGCAAACGCGCCAGCTGATCGAGCGTGTACACGACCTGCTTCGCGGTGTGCATGCCGAAAATGCCGAGGAGGTCATGACCGAATGTGCCAAGGTCATGTGCGAGCTGATCATAACGGCGGCGACCGAGCGCCGCAAGGTGCAATGCGTGACGGTCAGCACAGCGGAGCGGATCAAGGACTATATTGATTCCGGCCTTGCCTACAATGTGTCACTGGACGATATTGCCCAGCATTTTTACCTGAACAAGTCGTATATTATCAGCATTTTCAGCGCGAAGTACGGCTTTACGCCGAAGCAGTATATTTTAGAGCGTAAAATGCAGGCGGCGCGCACCATGCTGGAGGAAAATATGTACAGCGTGTCCGAAATTGCGGATATTCTCAACTTTTCCAGCTCACAGCATTTTTCCTCCTCCTTCAAAAAGAAGGTGGGGTATTCTCCGGATGAGTACCGTCGGCAAAAGAACACGTAAAAACAGGATGCCTGGCTTCGGACGGGCATCTTTTTTTGCTTATGCGGACAAACCAAGTATTCCAATTAGAGACTGATAGACGAACTTTTTAGGCAAAAAAAGACTGCGAACGCCCTAAAATCAAGGGTTTTCGCAGTTTTCTTGTTTTATACATTGTTTGTGCATAAAAACACGCAATTATGCAATGGTTTTATTGACAAAAGTCTTGCTAAAAGGAAAAATCGAGCAGGAAGAAATTATTCAACCTGCTCGATTATATTTTTTTGAGGGGTATTTACTTATTTTCTATTTTTAAAAAAGTTCGCCCAATAGGGTTCTTCCTCGTCGAAAATTCGTTTTTGTTCATCAGTTAACGCATGGGGGTAATCTCGAAACAGGTTGAAAATCTGTTTTCCGTCGAAAGTAAAAAGTCGTTCCCCTATTCGTTGTCTATTTGAACACCAGATAACTTTTTTAGTATTCTCTTTTTTATCGTCCATATCCGAATACTCCTTTCTTTTGGTCGGATTCAGCTGTGTTTATATACCCTAAAACATCCAAAAACTCTTTGCTTTTACCAAGAGATTCAACGTCAAAAAGGACATTCGGATATTCTTTGGGTTGACTTGTTTCGCAACCAAATCTTTCTTTGAGGGATTTTGTGTCAAGGTTTTCCCAGCCATTGTTTTGAGGCTCTTGAAGTTCTAAATATTCATATCCTTGTTCCATTTTTTTGACAATAGCGGCGTGGTAACCGGGTGCAAGATAATATTCTTTGCCCGTCTCCATTTCTCCCAAAAGTTCTTTTGCACATTCAATATCGTTTTTTCCATATACAATTTTTGAATCTATTTCTGGAAGGTTAGCGATGGTGCATACGGTATCAAAATCAGAAAAATATTTTCTACTTTCTCCATCTCTAAAATCCGAAACCTCATATCCCGCTCTGTTTCCTGCATATGCGAATGCCAACGACGAACAAGATCCCTCTGTTAAGTCGCCTCCACCCAAATACTTTACTATCTCTTCTGTGGTTCGTTGCTTATTACAGGGTTCTATATGCCTATATGAGACGTTTGCATCTCTTAATGCATTAACTGTAGTACAATATTCGTTTGAACCGATAGGCGGCAACTCGCAGTCGGGTGATAGAGCCCTTTGTAAAGATTGCCATTCTGGATCTTTCGAATAGATGTTATAGTCCTCAGCTTTGTATCCTTTTCTTTCCATATATTCACTAAGCTGTTTATATGCTTCGCCAAAGTCGCTATTCAAATATGCCTCAGCCTCTTTATTTCTTTGACTTATATAATCTTGGACCACATCCGAACTTACATTTTTCGTTTCAGATGTAAACGAAGCTTCTTTGACAAAAGCGTCTTTTTCTGCACTATTGGAGCCTTCGCGTTCCATTTTCTCGGTTTTAATAGTTTGCGCAGAGGCATCCAAAGTTTCAGTTTTATATCCTTCTCTGAAGTCCGAGTTCATTTTGGTGAGCTCGGCTCTTCCTTCGGGCGTTGCAAGCTTTTTATGTATTTCTTCATAAGACAAGCTATTTATGTCTTTGTTGTTTTTCTCGATTTGCTTGTCTGTTTTGCCGACAGAACTTTCCGGCGGTTTCTTAACGCTTATTGTTCGATTGGCATCAAGTGCCGCTTTTTGATTGAGCCGTTCCTGTTTTATATCTGTCGGAGGACTGGCCTTTCTTTCGGGAGATTTGACTTCGGCAGGCCTAACATCACGGTTAGTTGCCGCACTTTTTTCAGGCGCCTTTTTGTTAGGAATATCAGTTTTTGGCGCCATTGTTTTTGCTTCAGGCTTTGATATACTATTATTATGATCTAAATCCTTTGCAAAAAGTGTGCGGTTTTCTTGCTTTGAGCTTAATTCTTTTTGTTGAGGCTGCTCCGGTGTGTTAATTTCCTTTGTTTTGTTTTCTATACCCATATTTTCACCTATTTTATCAAGATTTAATTAAATAAACCATCGTAAATCATTTAAATATGCTGAGTAATACAGCCAATATCGAAACGGTTATAATTATGGCAATCGGAATTCCAATCATGCATAACAGGTCAATTTTCTCAAACTTTTTGGCTTCCTTTCTCTTTGCTTCTTCCGGATCTATAACAACCACATGGCACGATACACTACAGCCGCCTTCCTCGGCTTCGTAGATTATATCGCATTCGCCGGGCGCCAACGTTCGAATACTTGAAGTTCCGTTCGGCAAAACATCCACAACGGCAACTCCGGCGTCACTTGATTTCCACTTACAAGTATCGTTAAAATATTTTCCGGTCGGATATGTAGCAGAAATCGGTGCAGTTTCACCTGATATCAGCTCTACATTTGTATCTGATATATACATTTGCTCGATATTAGGAAGAACATCGATAATTACAGACTCTTTGACGTGTTGTGTCGATGCGGTAATAGTTGCTCTGCCGGCTTTTTTGGCAGTTGCAACGCCATTATCATTTAAGCTGATTATATCGGGGTTATCTACTGACCATATTATAAAGCTTGCATCTTCTGCATCTGCAGGAACAGGTGTTAAGTCTATCTGTTGTGTTCTGCCGATGCCCATCTGAGGCTCTTTTCGGTCAAGTATAATTTTTTTCGTGGTTTTATCCTGATACACTTCTACGTTTCTTTTACAAAGAGGAACGATAGAGTCTCCAATATAAATGCTTAATTGCGTGTTGCCGGGAGAGACTCCGGTTATCTGCAATCCGTTAATATTGACAATGCTATCGGGTGCTTCAACCCTGATATTAGGAAGCGGTTGCCCGGCGGGAATGGTTGAAACTTCAATACTCAGCGATTCACCTACTTCAATTCTGCCTATATTACCGATACACACAAGTGGCTCGATGGAAGTTGCCAGCTCGACAAGCTGCTTATCTTCGGCAGTGATTGCCGTACATTGTAACAATTTTTTCGATGCTTCAACGATATACGGTATTTTAGCAAACCGGTCTGTTATAGCTTGTATAAGGCTTTCCAGACGGTCTTTTTCGACATACCAAACATATTTATTATCCCCAACGCAGGAAACGGCAGTCTTGTCGGAAATGGCTAATATAATAGCTTCATTTTTGTTGTTAAACTGCATTTCTTCGGCAGATTTATCATTTGTGACAATCAAAAATGCATTTTCTAAATCTGTCTTGCGGAACAGGGGATTTTCTTGCATAACCGTATCTGTTGCAAACATAGGAATTACAAAGTTTTCTACCGCACAAGAAACGGAATACTTAGAACACAATGCGGATATCACGCGAAATCGCTTATCAACGGTTGATTGAAAATTAAAGCTTTCGGATACGCAGTCTTTACAAAGCTCGCTACACCTTGACATATCCTTCAAAAACAGCAAATCAAAGCTTTCTCCGACAACGGTCAGCTTATACTCATCGTTGATTTCTCTTTCAGCAGCGTCAAAAAACTTATCGGCAAAATCAAGCAGCGGCTTTGATACAAAATTGCTTAATTGGCTGAAGGGTGATACAGTTCTGCTATTAAAAGAAACCGAATTCGTTGTGTTATAAGGATTCAATGTTATTTTCAGAGTGTTCATTACATTATCTCCTGGTCTATCAGCCTTTGAATTTCATAGTAATCTACGTTCTTTTGCCGTTCTTCTTCAATGTACAAAAGATAAGGCAAAATTGTGTAAACATATTCGTCCGGCAAATCAATATATTTTTTGATACCGCTGTAAAATTTTTCTTGCCATTCTTTGACACTGTCAACCGTGTAAGTATCTTTATCGCCATCGTTTGTTTTAATTACTGTTGATTGAATGATATCAAAGAGTGATTTTGCACCTGAGACGTTTAACAAAGTTTCGCAGAAGAAATCAATATCTCTTCCTTTATCGAGTCTATTGAATACCTGCTGTAAACAACACTTCATTTCTTTCTTTTTATGGAGTGCGATTTCAATGCTATCTATTACGCCGTGAAGTTTTTCCAAGTTCATTTGACGCTCAACAATATATTGATCCATCAATTCGCGAATTGCGGCACCGCGTAATTGTCTTACAGAAGCATATGATACTGATGGGACTTTGCTGTAATACGAGCCTGAGAAAGCATCAATATGGGTCAGAACGGCCTGTAGCCAATTGTTTTGCATAACAACCGCCACTCCGGTTTCAAGTCTTGATAATTCTTTCATTTGGTTTTCATCAAGCCCGACAGCATTACCAGCGACATCACAGTCGCTTTTCTCCGGAAGTCGCATAATGATTTTTGTGTTTGTGTTTTTTATAGCCGCAATATCCACTGCTGTGGGGGACTGGTCAACTATAATAAATCCTTCGCCGTATGTACGCATTTCGGCGATACTATTACATATCATCTCGACAGATTTGCCGACAACATTGCTTCCTGCTGATTCGTGAGTTGATTTTTTCAGCAAATTGTGTGCTTCCTCTAATACGGTGACATGTCTTAAGCCGGAATTTGCAGAATTTGCAGTTGCCATTCTGTATTCCGAAAGCTTAAGGACAAGGATACCCATAATGAGGGATTTTGTTTCGCTTGAGCCTACTCGACTTAAATCAATGATTGTATTTTCGTCAAACAGCGTTGTGTCCGGTATATCATAACAATCGCAGAATATTTGACCGGATATACCGTTTGTCAATGAAGAAACTCTTGTTACAAGCGCTCCGACATAGTCGCCTTTAGTGTCGGCAGAATACCCCGAATTGTTTATAATTTGAGGTAGAACCTGCATTAAATCATCAAAAGTCGGAAAGGTCGGCTCTCCGTCACCTCTGTAAACAGAGTTTAATAAGTCCCATCCTTTATTGATGTATATTTTTTCAATGGCGTCTTTAAGTATTGCGGGCATTGCAGCATACATTTCCCAACAAGCATTGAATATCTCAATAAGCCTGTCTAAATGTTCGAGAATATGAATGTTTTGGTTGAAGCTAAACGGATTCAACTTCAAAAGTCTACCTACCGAAGGAGAAGTCGTGAAAATATTTATATTTTCGACACCGCCAAATTCATCCTTATATTCGCCTTTTGCCGGCTCAATAACTAAGAACGGAATATTATTGTTCATGAAGTTTTCAAGAAGACAATAAACCGTATTTGATTTACCTGAGCCGGTAGAGCCGGTTATAAAGCAATGGGATGTAAAACTGTTCAAGTCGAGCTCAACCGGCTCAAACTCAGTTCTTCCCATATGATGCACTCTGCCAAGTCGCATTTTTTTACTGTTTTGCCGTGAGTTCTGAACAAATACATTTCTTCCAAATTCAGCAGTAGAAATAATTGGAATACCGGCAACTGATTTATGCGGTATACCAACCAAAAGCGGAAGTTCTTTTCCGCTTATGTAGTTGCCCGGTGTGACTATTTGAGATGTATATCCATGATTGGACTGGATTTCAAATATAGGGTGAATACCGTATTTTATGTACTCAATTACAGCATCTTTTTCAATGTTTGCCTGAGGTCCCCAAACATTAACGTAAGAATTCTCAACCGAAGTATTATCACCGAGCATCAAGGCTTTATACGTATTAGCTGCAACAACAGACGTTTGAACATCATCTGCAATAAAGTATGAAGCACACTCCCAAATTCCAAAACCCTCGCAATCCTTAAATCGCTTGAGCTGTTGGTCGATTTTTTCCAGTAGTATCGCTACAGATTTGTTTTGATGCTCGGAAGATAGGGTTCTCGAGGTTCCGTTTGTTTCGGATTCTGATGAGTTTGTGCTTTGCGATGTGGAATTTGATGTGCCTTTTGTTACTGAATTTGTCCAAGAGGTTCCGGTCGTATAGCTCTTTGAGTGCCCGGTATTAAAGCCTGAACCCATAATACCTACATTAAGCCCTGTATTATTCGAGCTACTTGTGCTTTTATTTACGCCATTAGATGTTGAAATACTGTTATTTATGCCTTGAGTGAAGCTTTCGCTCATACCGGCAGTAACCGCTTTACTGTAATTATCGCCATATGTAAGCGTTGTTTTTGCGTATGGCGATAGGGCGGAATACATTTCCTCCAAACTACGCTTGCGAATTTCAAGGTTTTCTTTGCTTAACGGCTGTGCAATACAAACCGCCGTATAACATTCGCCTTGCATCGTATCAATGAATTTTTCTATTCCTTGAACAAACTGCTTTTTATCTTCATCTCGCATAGAAGGAACTACCGTTACACAAGAGATATTTTTAGCTGAATTCGATGTATTGTCAGAAGATATATCCATAACGTTCGCAATATCTGTATTTCTCAGTCGCTTTAAACTGCTACCTGCAAAATTCCCGAGAAAGCTTTTTTCAAGTATCAGTTCTGCAACAGCTGCGTTTGTGTCTGAGCGAACACCGATATAGAAAGACACTTCTTCTTTGTTTCCCTTGATAATCAGCAAGGCTGTACTATTGATATTCAATAAGCTACTGTATACGCTGATAAGTTTATCGTTAATATTCTCCTCTTTGTCAAAAACAAGCTTTTCGATCTTGCAAAGACGAATGGGAGATGTTGTTTTTTGGTTTTCATCAAGCGGTAAAACCTTGCTGTTTATCAAGTTTATAAGGTAACTTTTATTTATCAATCTATCTGCAGTAAGAAGTCCGTCGCTTATCATTTGGTGTTGATTCTGTTCAAATACAGATAGTGTTGTGTTCATGATTGTTACCTCCGAAATTTTTTAATTAGCGCTTTCTGTAATTATAGCTGGGCAATCTTGGAGTGAAAATTCACCAAGTGTATATCCGTTAGGCAGAACTATTGAAATAAGATTTTTACAACCGTTAAATCCATAGTCCGGAATTTTTGCTTGCTTTGTAACCGCAACTTCTGTCAAACTGTCAGGGATATAGTAATAGTAATAGTTTGTATAAGTGTCAGAACCAATCCCGCCATATTCCTGCCAAGTGTACTGCCAAGTTTCTCCCGGAATTTCTATTGGCTTTTTGTTCAATGCTGTATCATCATATGATATATATTCACCTTTTTGAACAACCTCTCCGCCAAAAATGTTGCCAAAAACAGCATTATTCCGAGTTGCATCTTCTGCCGTACCGATAAAAGGCAATGTGATTTTCTCAATTTGATGGCAGCCGTTAAAAGCCCCATATCCAATATATCGCACATAACTCGATATCTCTACAGATTTGATGTTGTAGCAGTTTTTATAGGCATAGTCACCTATCGACATATACTCATCTCCAATGTGGAGAGTATCATCAAATATCAACTTGTGGCAATCTTGGAAAGCAGCCTCTCCAATAGTTAATTTATCTCCCGCTTTTGCATTGGCAAGATAGGTTATTTTTTCGATATTTTTACAACCATTAAATGCATAATCGGGAACATTCCTTTGTTTTGTCACAATTACTTCAGAAAGTGAATCTGGAATATAATAATAGTAATATTCAGTATAGGTATCGGAGACTATTCCGCCGTATTCTTGCCAAGTATACTGCCAAGTTTCTCCCGGAATTTCAACAGGGCTTTTATTTAAAGCAGTATCATCATACGATATGTACTCATTATTCTTTCGTATAACTTCTTCTCCAAAGATGTTGCCAAATAATGCATTGTTTTTTGTTGCATCTTCAGAAGTGCCTATGAATGGCAATGTAATACTTTCAATGTTATCACAACCTTTAAACGCACCTTTTCCAATGCTAACAACCGAATCTGGGATAACAACAGAAGTGATGTTACTGCAGTTTTCAAAGGCATATTCCGAAATCTTTGTTACCGGAATACCCTTGTGGCTTGATGGAATTTCAATTTCACCCTTAATATTGGATACACGCTTTGGAGCTACGCTTATGGTATAACTATCGTCTTCCTTTGTGAACATATAATCGCCGTCTATAACAGTATTACTGCTAAAAGCTGAATTTCCGTCACCGGATCCAAGCGAGAGTATTCCAACTACACCTGCTAACGCTCCGCCATAAATATTAAATCCCATTGAGATTACCATATAAATTGCAATAGCCTTTACTAATCCATGCCACCTTGTCTTATATATCTTTATCGAAAGCATAATGGGCCAAAAGAATACCCAAAGCAACACACGAAGAATTATCTGATTGCGTGTTTTTTGAGCTTTATTTGGCTGTTGATATTGATTTGAGGATTGATTTGAGGAAGATGGCGGCACGTTTATAGGATTGGAAAAACCAAATTGTGAGCTGCCGCTTGTGCCTGTTTTATATGTTTGTGAAGCTTGGGAAATACTTTGTTGATAGCGTTTATCCGCTTCACAATATGGACAGGAGGTGTTGTTCACATAGTAATGATGAAGCGGGTTGTTTGCACACTGCTTCATTTCATTTTTATATTCGATCAAAGCGTCTTTCCATTCCTCAGGCGTGGCTCTGCTTTGAGGGTCTTTATTACCGCCAAGAAACGTTTTCTTGAAAAGGAATTGAATATCCGGTGTCAAGCTGGACAAATCCGGAGTAGCAGGACTTTGAGGCTTGTTTCCGGGTTTGAAACAATAATTATCTCTTTCAATAGCAATATTACCCGTGCCGGGAGAAGATTGAGAAGCGCTTTCGCACTCTTTTATGCCGTTAAACGGTGTGTATCCGTTCATAAGCAACTTAAATATATGAATACCTAAAGCGAACTCATCTGTTTCTCTTGTAAAGGTCGGCAATGGAGCATTTAAATAGTCCGATTTGCAATCATGGCAATGCTGTATAAGTTCAGGGGCAATATATCCATCAGCTCCAACTCCACAGCGGTAAGTATGTCCCGTGTTAGGGTCGGTAAAATGATAAGAATCCGTATCGTAGAAAGCGACATGTCCTGTTGTAAGATTTACACCTATATTCATAGGATTGAAGTCACCGAATATATATCCCGCCTTATGTATTTCTGAAATTACGATACAAATATTTATAGCCACAATGAGCTTTTGTTCGTTTGATATCGGCAGTTCCTTTTTTGGTGGGTATGGGTATATTGTCTTCAAATCTGTGTCGGTGTTAAGTTTCGGCATTGTAAATCCGATAAAACGTCTTGAGCCATCATACAAAATGTCCAATGGCCACGCAATTTGGTTGAGTACAGATTTGTTAGGCGTGTTGCTTACCATATACTTAATTTTGCTTTCCAACTCCGGGTCAGAATTAAGTTTTTCTTGATGATAGACCTTAGCGACTAAATCTGTTTTGTTTTCAACTGTATAAATTGCGCCTTCGCCTCCTTGTGCTAAAGGCTTATCCGGCAGTTGATATTCTCCTTGTGTTCCGTATAATTTCATAATTATTCCCCCAAGATGTTTTTATTTTTCCGATGAAGAATCATCAAATAAATGCGGATATGCCGCACGGCGATATTCCTCGTCTCGCTTCTTTTTTAAGGCTACCCAGTCCGGAGCTTGATAATATTCATCAGGATGTTTTTCAACCTTTACAGATGTATCAACTAAAACAACAACAGTTTTATCGTCTGATACTTGATCGCCCGGAATACTTTCTATAAAAGAATACATCTGCTTTTGCACTTGTCCTTCTTCAGAATTCTCAAAACCAAGACTTTCTTCGCTCATCAAATATCGTGCAAGCGCTATATACATTTCTTCATCTTCTCCACGCAGTAAATACGGGAATAAAGTTTCATAAATGCCGTCCGTTGCAAGTAGTACGCTTGCAACTTTGTTTTTGCTTCCAAAAACCCATTTATCTTCCCCAAAATAAAGAGGGAATACACAACCGTTTTCATCGCGTTGCTGTTCTGTCAAGTTTTCGTATGTACCATCGCTATTGAGAACGACTATTCCACTGTCTCCGGAATTGCCAAAGTATACATTTCCGTTGATAAAAACAGCAAGTGCAAGTGTTGTATCGTATTCATTAATGTCGTGCTGATTCTCTTGTGCAGTTTTTCGAATATTATTTAGCGCTATTTCAAAAGAGGCTTTAATTGCTGATAAAATCACACTTTCGGTATCGTCTTCTGCGATATTCTCACAACAATACTTTACAGAATCCTCGGCGGCAATTTTAGATGCAATATCAGAATATTTTTCGCTACCCAAACCGTCAGCTACTGCAGCAATTGCAAAATGCTCATTAATAATTTTTATGCAATGAGAATCTTGACATACGGTATTGTTTTTTATGTGATATTGTCCTGTTTGGGTAACACCATATGAGTAAATCATAAAGTTCTCCTTACATCAAATCGTCAATAGATACTGTGTCCGGAAGCTGCTGGCCTTTTACTTTGTCGCCGGGAGAGCTTTGAGATACCGCACGCATACTCTTATTAGCCCAATCCAAAAATCCGGAAAAATCATATCCCTCAAGCTTTAAAACACGCTTTCCGCATATTTGATGAAGCAGATGCAACACATCTTCGTCTTCGGTGGCATCTCCAACAACAAGGGACCATACAGCAACTTTTTCTTGATTAACCATTTCGGCGGTTCTTTCGATTGCTGCGCTTAAAGATCTGGAATCATCCATAGCCATTCCGTCGGTAATAATAACAATCCAAGGCTTGTAAGGCTCTGCACCTGATCTGCGATAAAATCTTGAACGCTCGGTTACCATATCAAGAGCGACGTTCAATGGTTCGCAAAGATATGTAGTTCCATTAGCTTGCAGTTCGACCGGTTTTAAGTATTCAATAGGAGAAAACTCCTGAACAACTCTGAATTCACTGTTAAACTCTACTACAGCAACATCGAGGATGTCTTTTGTATGCTCATCTTGACACACTTCCGCCTTAAAACGGTTAATTGCTTTGTTTAATTCGTTTATCGGTGTTGAATTTGACCCCATAAGCTGAGCTCCCATTGAGCCTGATGTGTCAAGTAAAAATAATAGTGCCATATGATGCTCGCTGGCATTAACAATGGCGGGGGCATCTGTGTTGTTGAAAAAGAACTGTTCCATAAGAATTTCTCCTTTGCATTTGAACTTGAAAGTGTGAATTTACGTAAAATAGTTAATTTTGCGTATAATTTTTTATGAACTTGGAGAACTTTTTCATTTCTTTTGCTTTGCACTCCAAGGATGGATGCGTATATAATTCCAACGTGGTTTTTATGCTGGCGTGCCCCAAAATTTCGCTCAAAGATTTCACATCAAACCCCAGCTCCACGGCTCTGCTGGCGAATGTGTGGCGTAGTGTATGAAAATGGTATTCAGGCAACCTGCATTTCCTCAAATAAGACTTTAAGCGGTTTTGATACGTTCTTGGTTGCACGAAATCACAACAACCTGATGCAACGTAGTTTTCTTTAATTTTCTGCTTATATTGGCTCATAATGATGTTTTGAAGCAGTGGTGGGAAAGGTATTTCTCTTACGGAATTATCGGTTTTGGGCGTATCTGTTGAAAAATAGGATTTTTCGCCTTTTGCCCCTATGCGTTGAATGGTACGGCGTATGTAAATACTCTTTCTTTTTATATTAAAATCTTCCCATCTAAGACCGCATAGCTCTCCAAGACGTATTCCTGTATAAAGGCAAAGTAGCACGCCGAACTTTGAGGAATCCATATCCTTTATCAGAAAATCCGTTAATACGGTTTGTTCTTTTGCGGTCAGTACTTCAACCGCATTCTTTCGAGCATTTCTCGATTTGAATGAAAGTGTTTTTGCTGCCTTAAAATAACCGTTTTTACAAGCAAATAATATTATTTGGTTCGCAGTAGTAAAAATACTGCGAATTGTTTTTGTACGGTATCTTTCTGACAAGCGCTCATATAATCGCTGTCCGTCCAATTCTTCAAGAGTGCAAATTGTTTCTGTTTCGCGTACCACAATTTCCGCCGTTCGCCTATATTGTAGATACGATGATCTTTTTACCTGTGGCTCTTTACTCTGTAGCCAATTTGATATAATTTCATTTGAAAATAGCATAGAAATCCTCCTTGATATGCAATCAATATATACTATCAGACAGAAATCGATAAAATGTTACAAATCTAATATTGTAAAATCTGTCGATATATGGTATAATAAGTTGTTAAATTATACGCAAAATTAACTATTTTGCGTAAGTTTTCATCTTCATTATGAAAGATGTTCCAATAATATTTTGCGATATCTAAGGTCGAATTTTAAGCATAAAAAAGGCTCCGACGGAAATTAATCCGCCGGAGCCTTTGACTTGTATTTGGCTTTTCTTTTTTCTGCTTCAAAATATTCAAGATCTTCTTCTGTAAATGGGCTATGCCTATCGTTTGCAATAGTTCTGTAAATTATATCATCAATATCGGGATGTTTTAGAAGCGTATTTGCAACTGTCCATGTGGAAAGTTTTTTATAGCCTCGTTCTAATTTACACTCTTTACAAATGGCATAGAATTTGTATTCCGGAAGATCTAATAAATAATCTCGCTTGTTGAAGGTTCTTACCCCATCTTCTTCGTTAAATTTGAAGTACTTATTTTGTGTTGCAATTCTTGCTCTTTCTGTTGCTGCCTTTAACATGCCGACGTATCTTCCGGTTGGTTTAGGCACAGTAATCGTTTGATTTGCAACATCAACTGTAGTGTAATTGACCTTTAACTTGAGGATTTCTATTAGAATTTCTTCTGCATCTTTTAGTGAAACCGGTCTTTCTCCGTATTTTACAGTCCAATTTGTTCTAAATGTTAAAAATCCAATATAGTCGGGTAGGTATTTGGTACTTACATTGGAACTATCATCACGAATAAAATGTTTTATTTTATTATGAAGTCCATCTACACTTGCCAGATTTAATCCGTGCTTAGATTTAAGTTGCAAAAATTCTGCATAAGGTATAACTCCTCGATTGCTGATTCGATCAATCTTATCATCCTTATATAATCTTTGCAATATTTTTTTGTTTTCAGCAGCTATTTTCTTGCCTTCGGGTGTATCAGGATGTTCAACGGTTACATAACCTTCTTCTTTTAGGATATCTTTGTACTCGGAAGGTTTTATGTAGTGAACATAGTTAAACATTCTGCAATACTCATCGTAAACACCATTTCCATCGCTACAAATATACGACGGATTTTCGATATAAGGATCAATAAAGTCCACCAACTGTTCTGGTGTGAGTTTTCCCATACCGCTTACTTTGCATACACAATAGCCTCTACTGTCAACAGCAGCAACTACTGTAGCAAATTCCGGTCCCATAGTGCCGATTTTAGATGGAGAGCGAGCATAACGAGGTTTTCGTTCGTATTGTGAAAGCGGACTTTGTAAATTTCGGCTTCCTTTTTGAGCTTCTCTAATAAACGTTTCATCCATCTGAATAACACCTGTTAGTGTTGGCAGTGGATAAGCAGCTAAGGCGTGCATCAATTTCAGCCGCCAAAGCCAGACCGTTTTCTTGTTAATACCAACACAACCATAGTCTTTTTTCAAAACGGTAACGGTATCTTCAATCGATTTGAAGGATAATAATTGTTCCAACACTTTGATCCAGACTTCCCAGTGCCATCGCGTTTTCTCTAAAATAGTTCCGCTAAAACGTGTAAATTCGTGATTGCATTCGGTGCATTTGTATTTTTGGATGCCTGTACTCTTTTTACCGTTTTTCACAACAATACTCGAACCGCATTGAGAACAAGTAGAGTTGATTTTTAAGACTTCTAACCGTTGTTGAAGATCCATTGTAACAAGACGCTTCATTTCTTTGTCAAAATTGTTTTGATTGCACTCCGCATAATTCTCGACCAGCGCTTTAAATTGCGTATATGGCAAAGAATTAAGGAACTCGGATATGTTCTCCATAGTAATTTTTGTTTTTGCCATTATTTTTTACCTCCAACATAATTTCTATTTCTCTACTATAATTATGTTAGGAAATGTTGGGTTTTACGGCAACTAAATGAAAATTTTGCATATTTTTTCACTTAAAAACCAAATATACAAGGCTAAAAACTTATCGGTCGATTTTTGGAATACTTGGCGGACAAAAAGTCTCTTGACATTTCTTTTAGGAAAGAATATAATATACTTATATTGCGTTACTATACCCTTTGGTATGAAATTCGAGACTTTTTGCTCTTGAACAGGAGAAGCGGCATTGAACCCAAAGAATGTTCGAAAGAAGAAAAAACGGCTCGGCGGAAAGATCTTTTTGACCGTTCTGCTTTGCTTGTTTGTACTGATAGGCATTGCCGCATTTGTCTTTCGCGAGGAGATCAGACTGTTGTATTTTGCGATGACCACCTCCGAGGAGGCGGTGCAGTCGCAGCAGGTCGAAAACGACAGAAAGACCCACGAGCTTTTGGAAGAGATCGCGGTGCAGACCATGCGGGATCTGACCGAGGAGGAAAGAAAACTGCTGGCAAGCGGCGAGCTTTCGCCGGAGCAGGCGATTGCGCTGATTCAGGGCATGCCGATCCTGCCCCCACAGGTAGAAACCACATCCCCGATCGAGACGACCGCAGTGATCACTGCCGCAGTAACCGTGCCTGCAACAGAGGAACCGACGGTTTCCGAACCGGTACAGACAAGACCTGCCCCGATCACGACGGCGGAGCCGGTGACTACACCGGTAACCACGCCGGCAACAACCGTTACAACTACGGTCACCACCACGGCGACAACGACCGCGACGACTGCTACCACGGCGAAGGTTGATGCCGCGGCTTTGCAGAATCGGCAAAGCGAGATCATCGCGGAGATCTACCTGCTTCGCGCCACCTATCTGAACGAGATCGATGCGCTGATCCAGGAGATGAAGGACGAATTTGATGCTCTGCCGAAGGAACAGCGGAATCTGTCCGGCAAGATGATGATCGCGGAAAAGACATTGCCGAAGGGCAACGCGCTGGAAGACGAGTGCGATGCCAAGATGCAGGCATTGCTTGATGAACTCACCGGTATTTTAAAGTCGCTTGGCAGCTCAACGGCGATCATCGGCGAGATCGAAAAGACCTACGAGGAGCAGAAGATGCTCAAAAAGACCGAGCTGTATAACCGATATGTTCCCAAGTAGAATAAAATTTATATAAATTTTTCAAAGGAAGAACGAACATGAACAAGAAGATTTTTGCTTTTTTGTTGGTACTTGTCATGATGCTGCAGCTGATGCCTCTTGCATTTGCGGCGCAGACGACCGCTCCGGAGGACAACGTAGAAGTTGACGCCGGTATTCATGCAAAAATGAGCAGCGATACCTCGGCTTGGCCGACGAGCAACCCCGGCACGATCTCGTCGCTGACGCTGCCCGCAAGCACCGCGAACAGCGATGTGGATTTTCGCGTCAAGCTGATCACGAACACCATCATCGAGTCGGTCGAGGATTGGTATGCGTACGGCGAGTACCTGATCTACCGCGTAACGGGCGAGGATGCTCCGAACTCTTATGAGCAGACGCTGCGCGACACGCTCACCGGCTACTTCAACGATCTGGACGTTACCGGTACCTTTACGGTTACCGTTACCTCCACGCAGAAGCTCGGTCTGGACGCGGAGTACACCACCACCGGCGATATGGTCGGCTTTAATGCAGAAGCAAAGCAGATCTTCAAAGAGACCGACCGTACATATGCAGACAACACGCTGACGATCACGCTGGAGATCAAGGACGGCATTTCTATGCGCGACCTGATGGATAACCGCAATGCATACCTCGGCGAGTTGAACTTTACCGTAGAGGACGTAGACGCAGGCGACGTTATGGGCACCTGCCGCGTAGAGGGACAGCTTGTCGGTGATGTATTCTTCCAGCTCAGCACCGATCCTGACGATACCCAGAAGGTACATTTCGAGACCGGTAAGGTCGTCACCACCCTGACCAGAACCACCGGTGGTAGCGGCGATGTAGATCTGAAGTATCACAAGGTTACCTTCAATATTGACGGCGATACCACATCGGTCAGCCCGATCTATGAGAGAGGCAACGTAAAGGCTTCCGAGCTTCCGGTTCCGACCAAGACCGGCTACACCTTTGACGGTTGGTACACCGATAGCGAAAAAACCAATAAGGTCACCGATATTCTCCGCGTCAACAAGGATATGACGCTGTACGGTCACTGGATCAGCAAGACGCTCGAAACCGAGGAGCATTTTGCATACGTTATCGGTTATCCGGACGAAACCGTTCGTCCCGAGAACTACATCACCCGTGAAGAGGTTGCGATGATGTTCTATCGCCTTCTGACCGATGATGCACGCGCAAAGATCCTGCAGAAGAGCAACGACTTTACCGATATTGCAAGCGAGAGATGGTCGAACACGGCGATCTCCACCATGGCAAACGGCGGCTATATCGTAGGTCGCGGCGACGGCACCTTTGATCCCGCTGCCAACATCACCCGTGCAGAGTTTGCAACGCTGGTAACCCGCTTTGCAAATCTGGTAGATACCTCGGGCACCGAGTTCAAGGATATCAAGGGACACTGGGCTGAAAACTACATCAAGAAGGCTGCAGCCGCAGGTTGGATCAACGGAGATCCGGACGGCAAGTTCAGACCCAACGATCCGATCAAGCGTGCAGAGGCTATGGCACTGGTTAACCGCGTGCTTTCGAGAAGTGTAAACGCAGAGGGACTCCATGCAGATGCGAAGATCTGGAAGGATATTCAGCCGAAGGATTGGTACTACTATGTCGTTCTGGAAGCAACCAACTCGCACAAGTACACAAGACAGGCAGACGGTCTGAACGAGAAGTGGTCTGCAATCCTTGCAAACAAGACCTGGGACTAATTCCTGGAATATAGAAAACAAGAGCGCAAATGCGCTCTGCCGGTAAAACAGTAATTCGCAATTTTCTTGGAACAGGCATGATTTCGGTCATGCCTG
>CAYQBT010000002.1:16114-21715 GCA_964415775.1 uncultured Lachnospiraceae bacterium | reverse complement strand
ACTCGGAGCGGACGACATTCCGTGTCGGATTTTTGTCGAAGCCCAAATACTTCCCGGGTACCCGGACCTCTAGCGTATATCCGACATCCAACTCAGAAGCGGCCGCATCGACCGCTTTCGTCACACCGACAGAAGAAACCGTTCCGTTTATCCGTATCGCATAGTTGCCGTCCATTTGCAGATCCGCGGATTTCCACGCAGTTCCGCTTTTGGCGGGCGTATAGGTCAAAACGCTTCCGTCGGCCGCAATACGGATACGAACGCAATTTGTACCCTCTGCATTTAAAGTCTTACTGTTTTGCGGATTGAACAGAAGCTCTATACCGTCGGAATAATCGATTACGCCTTCAGCTGCTGTAGCCTCCCGTATGTTCAAGGTCGTGTCTGTAATATCCGCCGCTATATAGAGATACTCGTCATCCTGATGGAAATAAAACACCGCATTTCCGCCGAGACCCGTGCGATACGAGGGGATATCGGCATATTCCAGTTCCTCTATTCTGCCGTCCAGAAGAATACCCGAGGAGGTGGATCCCATTACGGTCACAGCATATCCGGCAGCCGGCGCCGTCTTGCCCTTGGAATTATGGCAAGTATAGATCACCTTGTATTCTCCCGGTGCACCGAAGGTATATGTATTCGTTTTATTTGCAGACGCGTCGGCAAAAACCGTCTCCCCATCCGCCGTCTCGATCCGCACCTTGACCGAAGAAGAAATATCCCCTTCAATAGGATCCTTAGCACTCGCAGAGGAAAGTTTCAGCGTCTGTCCTGTGAACATACGCACATCCGTGCTGGGCGCATGGATCTCCGGTACGATCCTTTCGCTGTCTACCACCGTAATGCAATAACTGACACTATCCACCCGTCCGCCATCTTCAAGCGTGTATACGGCAATGTAGGTTCCGCCGTCCAGCGTACCGATCGTATTTGCAATATTGCCCCTTCCGGAAAATACCACGTTGCTCACGGCATCCAGCAACACGACCGTAACGTCTTCGGATATATCCGCACCGTCAGAGCTCGCACCGGTTGCGGCGCGCAACGTTACCGTATCGTCGGAGGCAAGGACAAGCTCGGTCTTTTCCACGGAGAGCATCGGCATCCCCGGCAAAAACTCCGGTTCACGCCACGCGATATCCCCCGTTGCAGTTTCCCCGTCGGCACATCCCGAAAGAAGGCATCCGAGCAAAACCGCCAGTAAAGATACGGTCAAAATCAGTCTGTTTTTTTTGCACATGGTCTTTATCCTTTCTGCTTTCGGTTCGCGAAAATGCGTACACGTATAGCTCCTACTTTCATATTAGCAAAAATCCATTTGACAATAAAGCAAAAAAAGAATATAATATATCCAAAAGGTAAGGTGATTTTTAAGAAATGATCCAATATCAAGAAGAAAACTCCAAAAAAGATTATGCCTTTCGTTGCGGACCTCGCTCCGGCTTCAACGGTAGCAAGCATATACATGAGCACAGCGAGATCGTATACGTTGCGTCGGGAACCCTGACCATATTCATTGACGGAAAGGAAAAAAGGATTCCGGAGGGTCACCTTTTCTTTATTTTTCCGAACGAGATACACCGATACACCAGACGCACCGCATGCACGCTATGGTTCGCCGTCTTTTCCAACGATTTTATTTCTGCGTTTTTTCGGACGCATCCCGACATGAAGCCGCAGAACCCGATGCTCGAGCTGCAGGATAACCGCGTTCTGATCAACGAGCTGATAGCGACCGACCCACAAGACATTACGCGCGTATCGGGGCTACTGCTGCTTCTATTCAACCTATTGGAGAAAAACACGGTATTTGTACAGACGACTCCCTCCAAGGATGATCTTTACAATGCGGTACTGGGATATATCTACAAGAATTTCAAAAACGACATCACCCTTGCCGACATGGCAAAAGAGCTTGGATACCATGAAAAATACCTGTCACACGCGCTGCATACGCTGACCAGAAAGCATTTTCGTTCTTTTCTGGCTACGTACCGCATCAACCACGCAAAGAAGCTGCTGCGCACGACGGAAATGCCGATCGCAGAAATTGCACTGGAGTCCGGCTTTTCTGCGATCAATACCTTCAATCGGGTATTCAAGGAAGTGACGGGAAAAACGCCGAGCGCATACCGCAAAAAGAAAAGACGATAATGAAAACATGCAAAGACCTACGTCGGTCTTTGCATGTTTTTTGCATTTATTCCTCAAAGAGCCCGTCTACGAAATATGCGTTGGAATCGGCGTGCAGACCGCGCTTGTCGGTCACCGTGATACGCACATATCTGTCATCCGGCTGCACCTCAAAGGTCGCCTTCGTCAAAGCCCTTCCCTTTTCGCGGAAGATACTGCGCAGCTTACGCGTGCCGGTGGTCATCGTGATCTTTTCAGCCGCCGAGGACTTCACGTGCAGCTTGCCGTCCTCGAACCACAGCTCCTCGATCGCAGGTCCCTGCGAGGCGTAGAAATTGCCCGCGAGGAGTGCCTCGCCAATCGCCGTATAGTCCAGCTTGTCTGCCTTGATCATCGTAAAGCCGCCGAAGGAATCGTTGCGGGGACTGTCGATCGGATGCACGTCGTGATTATCATCGGTTGCGATACAATAAATGCGCTTGCCTTGGCGCAAGAGCTCGTCGTATACCTGCGCGTTGTATTCCGCATATCCGGCATTGAAACAGCTGAAATTGCAGATCTCCATAGCGTGCATATTCTCATAGCTACCGTAGTTTTCAAAATCCTCCATCGACCAACACGGGTGATTGTATGTAACGAAAAAGCCGTTTTCTCTGCCGGTGCGCATGATCTCGTTTATGCATTCGGGCGTGTAGTTGCGCTCAAAATCGGGCAGGCTCTCGTCAAACTTCACCCGATCGCGATGCTCTGCGCCGTGACCGATCATGTACTTTTCGCGATGCCAGCAGACCTGCTTTTCGATGTCGGGGCGCAGGGCGACCAAACACATATGGCAGGTCTTGCGGTACTTGAAGCCAAGACCGCTCAGGTTGTCCGTCACCTCGATCTCATAGCCGGTCATTGCCAGAAAGGCCTCGTCGCAGAGCTCAGGATGCGGGATCATAACATCGTGATCGGTATAGGCAACGATCGAGTATCCTTTTTTCTTGTATTCCTCTTTGATCTGTTCGGGTGTCCACTTTCCGTCCGAAACGGTCGAATGGCAATGCAGATTCGCCTTGTAAAACCGCCCACCCTGTGGCAGTAAAAACTTTTTCATAGGCCGTTCTTCTCTTTCATCTTTTGATCAACTTGCGCGCTCGTTTTCGAGAGCGATACGGGTGAAGATCACGCAGGCTTCGCTGCGTTTTAAGGAGTCGTTCGGACGATAATTGCCTGTGCCCGCATCTCCGCCGACGATGCCCGCCTGATACAACCTTTCCACTGCATTGGCACAAGCCATATTGCTTGTAATATCTGCCGCAGTTCCCTCTTTCAGCGCCGTATACGCCTCCTCAGGCAAAACATTCGCAAAGACGATTGCCATATCGCCGCGAGTGATGCTTGCATCATAGCTTGCGAACTGCGTATCCGTAATAATACCGTTTGCAATGCAGTATTCCACATACGGCGCATACCAGCTTTCACCTGTAGCCACACCGCGCACGGTCAGACCATGATAGATCGAGTGGATATTTGCCGCGGCGGTCAGTGCCTGCGCCACGGTAAAAGAATCATCGGGGCTGAACGCAGTAGCAGACGTTCCGTTTGCCAGCCCGCGCTCATACGCACCTTTCACATACGGATAGAACCACGCGGTCTTGCTGACATCGGTAAAGCTGTTCGTGTAGGCGCGCGTCTTACCGAAGGCATCCTCAAGGTTCACCGTATCCAGCCGCAGGGTAAACTGATTACTTGCTTTAAAATACTTCTCTAAAACGGTGGAATAATAGCGCACCTGCACCTCCTTTCCGTCCTCGGAGAAATAGAGCATGGCAACAAGCCCTGCGCCGCCGTGCGTCAAGTCAACGCCCTGCGGATTGATGAGCATCTCGGTAACCACGTTGCCGTTCACACCGCGACGCTGCGTGACTACAATATCATCGCTGAGAATATGTCCGCACAAAACAAGGAAAATGTTTTCATGCTTGGAGACGAAATTCGTCCATGTCTTTTCCCATGTTATGCCAAGTGTTGTGCCCCACCGATGCAGATATCCGTGCGTGGTGACGATCACCTTATGCTCGGGAAATTTCTCCACGATCGAATTTGCCCATGCAAGCTCGGTATCGTCGGGATAATAGTCCAGCATGAGTACAAGATACTTGGTATCGCCGACCGAAAACTCCTTCCAGGAGTTTTCAAGTGCATCCGAACAAGTGCCGCCGAGCGATTTCGCATAGACGCTATCCCCAAGCACCGCGTTATAGGTCTCGGGCGTATCGTGATTGCCGCGAACCAAGGTATAGGGCACCACGCCGTCCATTTTAAAGATGTTCTCGGTCGCATTCTTCCACTCTGCCTCGGTGCTGTCGTTGGTAATGTCTCCGAGACCGAGCACGAACTTGATCTTCTGCTCTTCTACATTGTCAACGACCCAGTCATAGATCGCCTTTGTTTTTTCTGGCGTGTGCTTCACCACATTCTGCGTATCACCGATCACTGCGAAGGAATACGCATAGTCGGTCGGCTCCTCGACCGCATCCAACCACGTCACATAGCGGACAAAATCGTTTTTGTAGACGCTGCTGTCCGTGAGCCGCTCGGGGCGATCCTCGCCAAAGCTCCCACGAAAATCGCAAGAAAGCAACAAGTCGGCATCTGTCTGCGCCGCGATCGCATCCTGAGCGATCTCCTCGGCGGTACGCACGTCCGAATACAAGGCGATAGAACCGATCCGCCCCTTAAAGTACTGATCTTTGTTCTGCCGCGCGTCATTGCCCAGCGTGAGCAGGGTATTGTACTGCTTGGTCTCTGTTGCCTTCAACAAAAGCGTCTGTCGGAGCTTGCCGTCTATATAGCAGCAGATGCGCTGGTCGGCAAAATCGCGTACGATCGAGACGTGCGTCCACTTTCCGGCTTTGACCACGGCATTGCCAAACACATAACTATGTTCCGTTCCGTCCGGATCCCTCCAGTACAAACGAGGTCTGCCGGAGGTGTAGATCTCCAGAAAATAAGTAGATGCGCCATCCGAATGGTTCCCGAGGATAATGCCGCCTCGGTTGCTCATAGAAAAGCCATACGGGAAATAGACGTTTGCCTCAAAGGTCTGCGGGGTGGCGGCAAGCTCTTTTTCGAGAATATAGGTATCCTCATTATCAAAGGTGAGTCCCATCTCCTCCGCCGCATGTGCAAAGATGCCCAACATGCCACCAAACAGCACACAGGCAAGAAAAAAAGCAAAAATTCTTTTCATTTCGAACACCTCTTTTCAATATGCTTATAAAACTATATTTCTTTTGCGTTTGGCTTCAAAGCGTGTGCATTCCAGACCGAAACGGCAATACCGACGAGCATCAGCCCGCACCAGGCAAGGATCATGCCGCCCCAGCCGATCACGCTGACGGCATCGGCAAACAGCAGATTGAACGCCGCCGCTGCCGTATAGCTTGCAAAATCCAGAAAACCGGTCGCCCCCGAGACAAG
>CAYQBT010000002.1:0-16104 GCA_964415775.1 uncultured Lachnospiraceae bacterium | reverse complement strand
GTGTCGCGCAGCGACGGCGAATAGATGCTCCACAGCACGGTTGCCGCGCCGTTGGAGAAAAAGATGGCCAAAACCAGGCAGACAAGGTTGCTGTAGGGATGTGCGGTGATAAAGGTCGCAAGGAAGAATACCGCCGCAGCAGAAAACAGGATCAGCGTGGCACGTTCCATATTCCGACCAACTCGCTCATATAAAAAGATCGCGAAAAAGGCGGCAAGAGAGATCAAAAGCGTCGTAACGGAGAACAGCGACGAGGATTCTGTTTTAGAGAATCCGAGATGTTGCAAAATATAGGTCGGCAGCCAGAAGACCACCGAGGTACGCACGATACCGGTCAGCATCGAGATCAGGGTGTATCCGACGATCTGCCTCCGAAGCAGGACGCGAACCCCTGCCATACCGACGCGACGGCTTTTGGGCGCATCATATTGCCCATACCGAAGGATTCCCTTTTTCTCAAAAAGGCAAAAGCATCCGAAACACAGAACAGCCATCGCGATGAGGGAAATGCTGCCAACCGAAAATACACTTTGCCAGCTGAGAAACGTCGCGCATACTCCCGCAAGCGGCGAACCGAAAAAGGAGCTGAAGGTGTAGCCGAGGCTGCATCGCGCTGTATACTTCCATTCGGTATTTTCCGCAACCACCTTGGTCATCGGTCCGTAGATCATCGAGAGTGCAAAGCCACTCAATCCATATCCCGCCGCCGCGATGCCCGAAAGCCTCGGCAGATAGCAAAACAGCAGATTGCCGACCGCCGCAAACAAAAGCCCGAAGGAGATCATATATTTTGCCTTGATACGGTCGCCGATCACGCCGTTGATCAGCTGCCCGACAGCGTATAAGATCAGAAACAGCGAGGACGCTTCGCCGATGTAGCTCTCCGTGAAGCCGTCCCCCAGCATCTGCGGCGTGACCGCACTTAAAATATTGCGTGCAAAGTATACCGCAAGATAGGCAATCGAGCACAAAGTGCCGATATACAGTGCATTTTTTGCATTTATGCTGAGTCTTTTAAGCATCGTGTATGTCCATTTCGCGAGCAGCTTTTATATTGGTGAATTTTTGTATTAGTATATATTATATTTTATTACAGCGAAAAACATCTGTCAAGAGCAAACGAAAAAGACGATTGCCAAAAAAACAATCGTCTTTTTCGTTCATTTTGCTCTGTTCTTCTCGGCTTCTGCAAGCTTTGTCTGTCGGCGGTTTTTGACCTCGTGCGGGATCGGCCGGATCTCGCCTGCTGCAGCGAGCGCCTGTCTGGTAAGCACGGGACCGAAGATCTCATAGATCAGCACCGCAAACAGGGTGATGTTGCGGACCAGGATGCCCTCTCCGTCCGGAAGTCCTGCCCCGGCAATCGAGCACATGCCGAGCGCAACGCCTGCCTGCGGCAGCAACGTGATACCGAGGTATTTGCAGATCGCGGGCGAGCACTTGGTTGCCTTAGCACTTGCATAAGCACCGAAGTACTTACCGAGCGAACGGAAGAGGATGTATACGAGGCCGATCACAACGATCGCCCAGTCCGCAAATACACTAAGCTCCAGTTCTGCGCCGCTAATAACGAAAAAGAGTGCAAATAAGGGGGAGGTCCACTTATCGGCGCCTGCCATAAGGTCGTGCGAGAGCGGGCAGATATTACAGAATACCGTACCAAGCATCATGCAGACAAGCAACGAAGAAAAGCTGATATGTACCGGACCGATATAAAACTCAAGCATCGAGAGTGAAACGGTCAAAAATACGAAAGCGATGGTAAGGTTAAGACGGTTGGTGTTGGAGTTAAACAGCTTTTCAAGCTGGGTGAGCACCCATCCCATGATCGCACCAAGGAGGAGAGAGCAAACGATCTCTACGAGGGGATTGACCAGAATAGAGACCAGATCCACCTTGCCGCTGACCAGCGTTTTTGCAACACCGAAGGATACAGCAAATACGATCAAGCCGACCGCGTCGTCCAGTGCAACGATCGGAAGCAAAAGCTTTGTCAAGGGACCGTTCGCCTTATACTGACGAACGACCATCAGCGTTGCCGCGGGTGCGGTAGCAGTTGCGATCGCACCGAGCGTGATAAGCTGCGGTACGGTGAGCTTGTCGGGCATGATGAAGTGTACGGCCAACAGCGCAAGGTCAACGAACAGCGTTGCGACAAGTGCCTGGAAGATACCAATCACAAGTGCCTGCTTACCGGTCTTTTTCAGCTCCTCCATGCGGAACTCGTTACCGATCGAAAAGGCGATAAAGCCGAGAGCAACCTCGGAGATCAGCGCAAGGGAGGAAACCGCATCGTGCGTGGGGAAGCCCAACCCCTCAATGCCAAGCGCACCGAGACAGTAGGGACCGATCAGCACACCTGCGATGAGGTATGCGGTAACCGCCGGCAATTTGAGCGGCTTAAAGGCTCTGGTCATTAAAAGACCGCCGAGCAAAGCGATAGAAACAGAGAGTAAAATGTTCAAAATTTTCGTTTCCTTATGTTACAGTATTAAACGGTTTGCCAGGGGCAAACCGTTTGTGCTTTCTTATCATACTACGTACTGCCAAATAAATCAAGTGTTTTTTTCGCCGAAATTCGGGTTATTTGGACAATAAAATATGGCAAGAATTTTATCTAACAGATCTTGTCGATCAGATCTGCAAGAAGTGCATCGCGCTTGATGTGGTAGACATAGCGCACGGGGAGCGCATCTGCATCGAACACATAGCTATGCTCGTAGGTGGGCTTCGGTGTCGGCATGACTCTTGCGAGCATAAAGCGGCTACGGTCATTCATCAGCCATGCGACCGCGGTGACATCCCAGATCACGCGCGTCCACGGCTTCCCCGCGGCATAGCTCTCCGCCGCGGCGATCGTATTCTCTGCGAGGTAGGTTACAAGCGGATTCTTGCCGATGAACCAATGCTCCAGCTCATAGCGGGAAACGGTAAATGCACTGACCACGCCCATGCAGGGTAGCATCACAAGCGGCACGCCGCTGCCAAAGACCACGCGTGCAGCAGCAATATCCTGTATGAGATTGAATTCTCTTGTATCGTGGTAGTGCGTGCCGTTACCGCCAAGCCAGACCACGACGATATTCTCTGTGATCGTAGGATCAAACAGGATCGCCGAGGCGATATTGGTGATCGCGCCGATGGCAACGACATAGAGCGGCTGCTCCGGAGAATAGCCCTTGGCGCGGGCAACAAGGTCGCTTGCCGCCGCAGAACAGACAGGGGTACTTTCATCGGGGAGAAAACGGTCGGAGCCGCGATACACTTCCCTTTTCTCCCCCATAAGATCGAGAACCTTGAAGATCTCCCAATAGCTTTTTTCCATACCGTCCGCGGCACTTTCCGACCGCTCGTTTTTAAACGGTGCGGCATAGATCGCCTTGGTATGCAGCTTGTCTCCGTTGCGCAAAAGATATGCGATGGCAAACTGATCGTCGATCTCGTTAAACGCATCGGTATCGAGGATCACATCGATCTGCCCTTCGGGCACGGATATATTTTTTCTTCTCTGCTCTGCCGTCATACGCTGCCTCCATAGTTTTCTTCGGCTATCTACCATAACTATATAACACCATCGAAAAAAAGTCAATGTATATCCGCACGCACCTTTCAATATACTGTATCAAAAGGTGGTGTTTTCTATGTGGCAAAAAATCAAACCGTATGTACTCTCTGTCGCAATCGCACTTGGTGTGGGCGGTCTTTCCGCTTTTCTCACGCGGAACAGCATGGATATCTATGCGGAAGTTATCCAGCCGCCGCTTGCACCTCCGGCGATCCTGTTCCCGATCGTCTGGACGGTGCTGTACATTCTGATGGGCATCGGCGCGGCAATTGTCTACACAAAGCAAAGCAGCGATCCGCCTGCGGCGCGGAACGCTTTGACGTTTTATGCCATGCAGTTGATTGTGAACTTTGCATGGAGCATTATTTTCTTCAATTTCCGTGCATTTTTGTTTGCGCTTGTCTGGTTACTGTTGCTTTTATATTTGATCATTCGCATGATCCTCGCATTTCACAAGATCAGCCCGCTTGCGGCGTATCTGCAAATCCCTTATGCGCTGTGGGTTACCTTCGCAGGCTACCTGACCTTCGGTATCTGGTTCTTGAATCGATAGAAAAAAGCCGACCGTGCGGTCGGCTTTCTTACTTTTTTTTGCGATAGGTATACTCTCTGTAGGTTTCGGCATGCGGCTCGTGGATGCGCAGACGGATCTCGGCAGTCGTTTCGAAAAATCTGCCAACATCGACGCTGTTTTGCACCGTATCGGGGAGATAGGTGCCGCAATGCGGGCGGTAGGTGTCCGCATGATAGTCGCCGCCCGAAGTCAGGATCAGTCCCGTATGCTCCGCGATCCCGATCAGTTCGTTTTGATAGGACTTTTTATAGATCGGATGGCAGTTGATCTCGATGCCGTCCAAAAAGTCGGTGTCCAGCACCTGCGTGCCGTTGCGGAACGGGTGCGCCTGTACCAGCACACCGCCGTGCGCCTTGACCGCACGGTACAGTTCCTCTTGGGAATAGTCGTACAGCTCGGGATGCGCAAGCAAAAAGGATTCCTCCACACCGTATACTAGCATGTGCACGTTGCGGTAGAGCTCGGTCGAAACCTCAATGCCGAAAAACACCTTGCAGCCGAGCTCCGCGCCCACCTCTGCGGTATAGTGATACTCGCGGATGTAGTCTTTGGCGAATTGCGATACATCGCCATCCCCGATATAGGATTTCGTATAGTGGTTGGTCAAAACGATGCCGTCCAGTCCGACCTCTTTGGCGCGGCGAAGCACCTCCGGTGCGGGAATCCTGCAGCAACGGCTGATGCCCGATGTATGGGCGTGTAGATCGATCAGCATATATTTCTCCTCAAAGCTTACTTGCAAACTCTGCCATGATCTCGGAAATTTGGATCTTCTGCGGGCACTTGCCCTCGCAGGTGCGGCAACCGATGCACTCGGTGGGCAGTTTGCCGTTTTCGGCGCCGCTTGCCACCGCCTCGGCGCTCGCCTTGCCACCGGTGAGGCAATATCGGTTATACAGCGCTAACAGTTTGGGAATGTTCAGCTCTACGGGGCAATCGTCCACGCAGTATTTGCACGCTGTACAGGTGAGCGTCTTTTTGGCAAGGATCGCGTCGGCGATCTTAAAGAGTGCCGTCTGTTCCGCCTCGTTTAGCGGTGCATCGGTGCCAAAGGTTGCGATATTGTCGGTGACCTGCTTCAGGTCAGACATACCCGACAGCACCACCGTCACGCCACGGATCCCCTGCAAAAAGCGGAAGGACCACGCAGGCACCGCTTCTTTCGGGCGAAGCGTGTGCAGCAGGTCGGTATCCTCTTTCGTCAGATTTGCAAGCTTGCCGCCGCGCAAGGGCTCCATTACCCAGATCGGAATATCAAACCGATTCAGCAGCTCAACCTTGGCTTTGGCATCCTGCAATGTCCAGTCCAGCCAGTTAAGCTGGATCTGGCAGAACTCCACGATGTCTCTGTGCGCCGTGATAAACTCTTCCATCAGTTTCAGGCTTCCGTGCGTGGAAATGCCGAGATGACGGATCTTGCCCGCCGCTTTCTGCTCCCTAAGGAAATCTGCAATGCCAAGCTTCGGATCGGTGAAAATATGAATATTCTCCTCGCACACATTGTGCAGAAGATAGAAATCAAAGTATCCCGCGCGCGTTCTGCGAAGCTGCTCGTTGAATCGCTCGGCAACCTCTTCGCGGGTTTTGTATTCGTGTCCCGGCAGCTTTGTCGCAAGGTAGTAGCTCTCGCGCGGATACTTGCCGAGCAGTTCACCCATGATCTCCTCGGACTTGCCGCCGTGATAAAACCACGCGGTGTCAAAATAGTTCACACCGCCTTTGATGCAGACATCGATCATTTCCGCTGTCGCAACCATGTCTACGTTCTTGTTTGCATCGCAGGGGAAGCGCATACACCCCATGCCGAGCATGGAAAGCTGCATCCCTTTAAAATCCTTGTATACCATACCGATTCCTCCGTTTTTCACCTGATTCTTATCCATTTTTCAAACGCATCCCGTAGATGCGCGGTGTCTGTATCGCTGTAAATAAAATGCGAGGAGGTCTGCAAAACCTCGGTGTGTATATTCGGCTTTTTCGGAATATACCGCATCGACCGCATAGAGACCATCTCGTCCTTCCGTGACTGAAAGATATAGCAGGGTGTCTCCAGCTCCGAGATCGTACGGCGCGCACGCCGCGACTCGGCAAACAGCTCCGAGCAGCGCGGGATCCAGCCGATGTATTCCCAAAGGCGCACCGTCAGCTTCACGCTGTGCGCATTCTTATATGCCCTGCCAACCGCATCATCCGAAAAGAGACCGAACACCGATTTCAAGGAGTTCACCGCCGCCATGGGCTTGACGCTGATCTGCAGCGGAGATTGCAGGAGAAACAGCGCTTTCACATCTTTTGGATACCGGAGCGCCGCATCCATGGCAAAAAAGGTGCCCATAGAATGTGCAACGATCAAAATATTGGCATATCGCGCCGCAAGCGAGCGGCAAACGCTGTCTACCTGCGTCTGCCAGCCCTGCATCGAAGCGCGTGAGAAGTCGCGGACGCTGCCGCCGTGCCCGTCCAGAAGCAGATTGCAAATTGCCACATCCTGTGGGATCAGGTCGGTAAAGCGTTCAAAATGCGCCGGACTGCCCAAAAAGCCGTGGATGCACAGTACCGCCGTGTCCCCGCCCGAAGCATGCCGTATGTAGGTTTTGTGTGCCATAGCAATACCCTTTACACGATCATCAGCACACCGCTTAGGATCATTCCGATATAAATGACCTGTTTCAGCCTTTTGGCATCCAGTTTATCAAAAACAAACCGCCCGAGCGTATCACCCGCCATGCATCCGACAAAGCCGATCACAGCATACACAAGCAGCTCTACGGTGACGACTCCGTTTACCGCTCTGACCAGAGTCGCATAAATGTTTGTCAGGCTGAAATAGAACTGAATCGCGGCAAAATACGTAAGATTGGATGCGGTCGCATGCGTCAGGTACAGCACGATCGGGGGGCCGCCGGTCGAAAACAGACCGTTGAACGTACCGCCAATGGCACCTGCAAGCATGCCGTTCCAAACGGTGGGCTTCATCCTGACGCGCCGGTCAAAGAACAAAAAGTAGATGCCCAGGCAAATCAGGACGGCGCCCAGAATGATCTTGAACACATCTCCCGAGATCAAAACCGAAAAGCGCACTGCGATCGGGATCATGACCAGCGCACCGAAGAGCAACGGCAAAACGGTTTTAAAGGGGATGTTTTTTCTGTATTTTACCGCATTGTAGGTCGATGTCCCCAAAGAAAACAGGCAGGATATTGTCGCGGCCGCCGTATGCGTCGGCATAAAATGCGGCAAAAACAACATGGCGAAAATCCCGAGTCCAAACCCGCTGACGCGCTGTATACATCCTGCGCCCGCGCCCACAAGCAATAATAACAGTATCTGTATTGGTTCTATCGTCATAGTTTACAGTCTCTTTTCAAACATCCACTCGTACAGCCCCTCGGTATCGGCAACTGCCGACCAGATGTTGTGCCCCGCACCGTTAAGCGTAGTAAACAGAACGTCGGTTCTACCCGACTTGCACAGCGCATCATACATCAGCACCGAGCACTCGTAGGGCACAACCGTATCCGCATTTCCGTGGAAGATCCAGATGGCAGTGCCGCCCAAAGCATCCGCGAAGTGCGGATCACCCGCACCCGCAGCGGGAATTGCCGCCGCGAAGCGACCGGGAAAGCGCGTGAGCAGCTCCCACGTGGCATGCGCGCCCATGCTGTTGCCCTGCAGGTATAGGCGGGATATATCGACCGAAAGCTTTTCGGTCACAAGATCCAGCAGTTCGATAACCGCCCGCATCTGTACGGTCGGCGGTACGGTGAAATCCAGCGAGGTCTGCGCGCGCTCGCGCTTTTGCACCCAATTTCCCTCTTTCGGACAGCAGGGGGCAAGCAGGATCGCCTCATCTCTGTATTTTCCGCTCTCAAAGTTCCGTAAGAACTTGGAATAGGGCGAATAGATATGCGAATTATCATTGCAACGCGAGCCCGCGCCGTGCATAAACAGAACAAAGGGATATTTACGGCTTGCGTCATAGTTTTCGGGCATATGCAGTTGATACAGCAGCGTGCTGCCGTCCTTTGCCGTATAGGAACGGGCGTTCCAACCCGCGTTTAAGTTTTCAAACATGATGCGGTCCTCCAAAGTAATTAAATATAGGCTTCAAAGCAATACACGTTACCATAGCTCCAGGTATACGCACTGCCTCTATGGCGGTCAAAGGTCAACCAGAAATATCGGGTACGGCTACCCATTTTGATCGGCATCACCGTTCCCCAACCGCGAAATCCTCCGTCCGGGTAATTAAACCTCGCCGTTTGCATTCCGTTTTTGCTGTATATCCGGTATTCGGATGTTTTTCTGAAATCATTGCCGCAGACAAAGAACTGCTCGCCGTCACACTTTACAAAGGATCCGCCGGTTTCCGCACCGTCTGCACCGCGGCCGATATAGGTATACCCCGTAAAGGGCTCCTTCGACGCAAAAAATACATACGAGTATTTTTTCGTTGCAGGCTGCAGCCTGCAGATTGCCATCAGCCACCTGTCCGCTTCCCGATCATAGAAAAAGTCCGGATCCTCATCGCCGAAAAAGCCCGCGAAAGCGGTAACATCCTCCGCATCCGATGCTTTTTTCATAAACTGAACATCGACTACATTCACGCCGAATCTCGGATCTCCCTCAAAAGCCGCATAGGCGAGGATGTGCTCATGTTCAAAGGAGCTTACCCACACATACCATTGCTTCTTCTCTCTGTGATACAAAATGACAGGGGCAACGTAGTTGCGCCATATACCGTCGCCGCAGTCATAGAACACAGCGCCCGTCAAGTCGAACTCTGCCGTTCCGGGAACCCAGGAAAACATTCCCTGAAATGCCCCCTCCTGCATGCGAACGGATGCGCTGAAATACACCTTGCCCTGCTCGAGCAGAACTTCCCCGTCTTCGTATTTGATCGGTCGCATATCTGCCATCGAAATGCCGTTGTCGATATAGGAAAGCACCTTGCTGACCGTCACGCTTCCTACTGCAGACAACGCAACATACCCATTGGAAAAGGTTGCGTATTCATTCGAATTCTGAAAAGCATCTTCCTGAAAAGTGCAAAGAAACTGTGGGCTGCCGTTCTGTTTAAAATACACATCAAACGCTTTCGGCCGACAGCTTACAACCACGGTAAAATCCTCTTTTACAAATGCGGGCAGGTCTACTTCCTGCACTCTGTTTTCGCAGGAATATACGAGCTTATCCTTGCAGATCGCAAGATCAGCCGTGCACGTCGGCAAATGAAAAGAAAATCCAACCTTTCCCTCTGTGATCCTTGCAGTCAATGCATAGGTTGCATACGGAAAGAACTGACAGAACAGTCTTTTCACCTCGCCGCCCGTCAATGTATAGAGATTCTCTGCAACGGTTTCCATGCAATTTTCGCTTTTTTGTATCACGGGATACAAGTCTCCGCGTGTATCGTTCACAAAATCCTTTGTGAACGTCATCTCGCCAAGCTTGCATCTTAAATTCTTATACATAGACACCGAAAACTTGCGTTTAAACTCCGAATACAGTACATGCATATGTATGGTCATTCCTTTCTGCACAGCGCGAATTTTTGCCGGTTTCGGCAATAGCCGAAATCTGCGCCGCCCTTTTGGCGCAAAAGGCATAAAAGTCGCAGTTTGAAAGATTTTATCTTGCAAACTTTTCCCTCACGAAAACACAAATCGGTTATGCTTTGATTATAGCATAGTTTCCGGCAATCGGCAATACAATTTCCTGCACGGCGCAAAAAAAGACCGTACACCATGATGTACGGTCTCATTCCCTTTAAAAGCATTTGCCGCTCTTGCAGTCCTCGGCAGAGCCGCCGCGATAGCAAAGCTCGTTTGGGCACTGTCCGCTCGAAAAGAATCCGACAAGATTCTGCACGGTCGTCTCGGCAATGTTCTCCAGCGCTTCCTCGGTCAGAAAAGCCTGATGCGAGGAGACGATCACATTCGGCATCGAGATCAGGCGCGCTAATGTGTCGTCCTCCAAAATATGCCCCGAAAAATCCTCAAAGAACAAATCGGACTCCTCCTCATACACATCGAGGCACGCCGCACCGACCTTGCGCGACTTGATTGCGGCAAGCAATGCCTCGGCATCCACAAGGGCGCCGCGCGAGGTGTTGAGGATCACCACGCCGCGCTTGCACTTTTCCAGCGCATCTTCCCCGATGATATGATAGGTATCCTCCGTAAGCGGGCAATGCAGAGAAATGATGTCGCTTCGGCTGAAAAGCTCCTCTAACGGCACATACCGGATCGTATCGCCGTTGTCCAGTCCGTCCGCGGGAAATTTATCGTATGCCAGCACCCGCATACCGAAGCCGCGGCAGATGTCGATGAATACGCGCCCGATCCGTCCGGTGCCGATCACGCCCACCGTTTTGCCGTGCAGGTCAAAGCCGGTCATGCCCGTAAGGCTGAAATTGAAATCTCTGGTACGGATATAGGCTTTATGGATGCGGCGGATCGAGGTCAGCAGCATCGCCATCGTATGCTCTGCCACCGCGTAGGGGGAATAGGCAGGCACGCGGAGCACGTGGATCTTGCCGAACGCATATTTCATATCCACATTATTGAAGCCCGCACATCGAAGCGCAACCACGTGCACACCCATTTCGCACAGTCGATCGATCACCGCTTTGTTTACCGTATCGTTGACGAATACGCAGACGCCGTCAAAGCCGTGTGCAAGATCGACGGTGTCCTCATTCAGCTTCGCTTCAAAATATTTAAACGTGATGCCGTTCTCCTTGCCATATCGCTCAAAGGACGGCTTATCATACGGTTTCGTGTCAAAAAATGCAATTTTCATAGACTTTCTCCTTTTCTCAGTAATAGGATACCATGTTCGGGAGAAAAAATCCGTTGAAAATTCAACGAAACGGAGAATTTTCATAAAAAAGTCCGGAACATGTCCGGACTTTTTTGTGTTCTACTTACCAAATACAAGGAGTTCCCTTGCGGTCATACCGTGATACGAATCCCGCGCACCGCGGATAATGCCGATGCGGATATACTTACCGCTGACATTCTGCATATCGAACAGCACCTCCCGCGTGGGGGTATTGTTGTTCCACGGGTCTTTGGCATCGGTTCTGTCTTCGATGCCTGCAACGGGTGCCACATAGGTATCGAAGCACGCGGAGGGAACCTTTTTCCAGTTCACGCCATCGTCGCTGACATACACATCCTGCGCCTGCGGGAAGCTGACCAGATTGCCCGCGGCATAGCCGATCGCCTCAAAGGTCTTACTCTCTCCGAAGTTCAGGGTGAGCAGTGCAGTGTAGGGTGCGCTTGCATCCTCCTCGCCTTGAATATTATACGTCAGATGATCAAAATAGAGCAGGCTGGGATACGAGGTGCCGTAGTGTCCGTTGATCAGGTTTGCAAGCGAGGTGGTCCAGCTCTCGTTTGCGGTATTGGCAGAGATCGAATACTTGGTCAGCTCCATGTGGGAGAGACCGATCACCGAGATGCCGTACCGAATGTCGGCAAGATCCTTTTTCTGCGCATCGGTCAGCCCGTTTGGCTTTACGGTACCTTCCAAGGAAGCGACGGCATCGGCATCGCCGCGAATGCCGGAGAAGAAGCGGTATCCGTCAGTATCCGACAGCGCCCACTTGGAGCCGGAGGAGCGCCATGCGTTGCCCTCCGGGCGGGTGTTGGAAAAAATCACCGAAACCACCGGAGACTTCGGATGCTCGGTCAGCATGACCGTATCCATTTCCACCGCCATTTTATCCAGCGGTGTCTGATAGGGCTTTTCTGCCAGATACGTATCCACCAGCTGCTGGATGCCCTTCATATCCGCGGGGGATGCCAGCACCTCGTCAAAATTGGTAATGCCGCTCACATAATTGAGCAGAGCATACGCTTTCATATTGAATTTTGCGTTGATCTTGGTATCGCTGCAGAATGCATAGGGCTGTCCCTCTGCTGCTTCGCCGGTGATCGCGCAATATGCCATCAGCGCGGTGATGTAGCCGGACAACGCGTTCGGATGATAGCCGTCCTTTACGATAAAGGTGCTGTGCACATAGTCCTGCGTTGCACCGGGCACGGTATCGATGCCCTGCAGCACTCTCCAGACAAGTCCTCCCCAGTCCGCAATGATAACGCCCTTTTCCTCGAGCGTTTTATAATAGTTATACACGCCCGGAAGATCCTTGCCGCCGGAGGAAAAGCTGTGTGCGCCGAGATTGCCAAGGCACACGATCTTGACATCGGGATTTGCCGCCTTGAAGAAGTTTGTGATATAGTCAAAATCCTCTGCGATCGTCTGCTCGGCAGTTCCGCCGCCGGGTGAAACGATTACATAGTCATAATAGCGGTCGATCAGATACGTTTCATGGGATGCCCCCTTGATGGGACAGGAGGAATACTCGCATGCACCGTCAAACAGGTTGCCAAGGCTGTGCCCGCCAAAGGTCCAGTTGGTTACCGAAACCTCCTGTCCGTTTGCCTTGCAAAGCTGATAGAAGAAGCCCTGGTCATTGTTGCGCGACGCCTGTGTATCCATGGAGCTGGACAGAGTGAATACGCAGCAGCCGTGATACACATAGGAGTTGCCGATAATGAGTACCTTTTTGCCGTCAAGCGATACTGCATTGGGTGAGGCGGGGTTTTCGGGCGCCGCAGTCGTTACGGGTGCCGCGGTCGTTACGGGTGCCGCAGTTGTTACGGGCGCCGCAGTTGTTACGGGTGCCGCAGTTGTCACAGGCGCCGCAGTTGTTACGGGTGCCGCAGTTGTCACAGGCGCCGCAGTCGTTACGGGCGCCGCGGTCGTTACAGGTGCCGCAGTCGTTACAGGTGCCGCAGTCGTTACAGGTGCTACCGTTGTAACAGGCGCCGCAGTCGTTACAGGTGCCGCAGTCGTTACAGGTGCTACCGTTGTAACGGGTACTACAACCTCAGTTGTAGTCACGGCCTCCGCCGAATCTGCAGTAGATTCGGACGGTGTAGGATCGGGTGTGCCGCAGGCGATCATGCAGGCAGGAAGCAGACAGCAAAGCAGAACAGCCATCAGCATACGAAAGGTGATCTTCATCGTTTTTTCTCCTTATGTACTTTTATTCGGGTTCACGCATTGAAAACATACTTACGCAGGCGGACGAACGCCTCCTGCACGCGGGAAAGCGGAAGTGCAAGGTTCATGCGGATGTGCGTCTCCCCATGGAACGGTCTGCCGTCCTGCCAGATGACACCCTTATCCCAGCCGCTTTGCAGGATCTCGTCGAGCGTTTTTCCGGTTTTCTCCATATACCCCTTGCAGTTTATAAAGAGCATATAGGTACCCTCGGGACGGCTGACAGTAACACCGTCAAAATGTGTGCGGATATAGTCACACGCAAAGCGCACATTGGCACTGAGCACCTCGCAAAGCTCGTCCACCCACACATGCCCCTCCTGTCGGTATGCGCCGATGAGCGCATGCATCGACAGCACGTTCATGCTGTTGTAGTGCGACTGCGAGGATTCGCGTTCGATGCGGTCGCGCAGCCACGGATCATACACGATGTGGTACGCGCCGATCAGCCCTGCAAGGTTAAAGGTCTTGGAGGGCGCATAGAGCGCCACCGTACGCATCCTTGCATCCTCACTCACCGACTGCGTCGGGATATGCTTGTGCCCGTCGAGAAGAATGTCCGACCAGATCTCGTCCGATAGCACGTAAACATCATACTTTTTGAAAAGTTTCATGGCACGCTCGATCTCCCACCGCTCCCACACGCGTCCGGTGGGATTGTGCGGCGAGCAGAACACTGCGATATGGATCTTGTTTTCGGCAAGCTTTGCCTCCATATCGGCAAAATCCATGCGCCATACGCCGTCTGCATCCTGCACAAGTCCGCTGTGCACAAGGCTATAGCCGGCATTCTCCAGGCTGTGCGTAAAGCCGATGTAGGTCGGCGAGTGCACGAGGATCTTATCCCCGCGGCTGCTGATCGAATTCACCGCCGAAAGCAGACCGCCGAGCACGCCGTTGTGATAGGCGATATGCTCCCGCGAAAGTCCCTTGACGCCGTTGCGCGTTTCCTGCCAGCGGATGATCGAATCGTAGTATTCGTCGCGGATATTGAAATAGCCGTAGGTGGGGTGCACGGCACGCTGCACGATCGCCTCTGTGACCGTAGGCACGGTGGCAAAATTCATATCCGCCACCCACATCGGGATCGCGTCAAAACCGTCCTTCGGCGCAGGCGGCGCAAACCCCTCGCCAAGCCCGTCCACCGCGAGCGCATCCATGCCCGCGCGGTCAATAATAGATGTAAAATCGTAAGTCATATGCTTCTCCTATTCCAAGATCCGATTCCAGTCGAACAGCTCGCCGGGATCGCTTTTTTGCGGATTGTACATGCTGTGTCCGAGAATATGCTCGCTGTCAAGCGGAATATCGTTTCGCGCGCAGATGTCCCCAAGCAGCGCCTGCAAGGCGGTGTACTGCGCATCGGTAAAGCCGAGCAGATCTGCATCGAGCGCATCCTTTGTTGTCGATGCCTGTGTCTCTGCTATCGGCTGTGCTGCGCAGCCTCAAAGCAACAGAACCAATAGCAGCAAAATCCAAATTCTCTGTTTCATAACGCTCTCATTATATGTGTAACATTATCAAGGTCAAAATGATCACCGCAACTCCAGCCCATTGCGCTTTTCGCAAGCGCTCACGGAATATCGCCACACCTACAAGGCTTACAGCAAGGATCGTTGCCACGCTGAACGAGGGATAGGAAATCATGGCAGGGATGTCGGAAAGTGCGCGAAGCAGAAACTTCGCAGAGAAAAAATTCGGTATGCCGACAAGAAAACCGTACAAGGCCTCTTTTTTCCCGATTTTCTGGTGCTTCCAAAGCATATATCCGATGCAGAGGAGCAGCGCCGTCGCAAAGGTATACAATAAAAACTGCGAGGCAAGCGCGCCATCGCCGATTTCTTCAAACACCTTGCTCATTCCCTCAGCGCCGCCGCCGAGAAGCAGGAGGAGCACAAGGGCGAATCCGCCGACAAAAAGGTGCATTCTCCGCCCTTTGGCATCGATTCACTTTAACTATACCATACCGCCGATGCATTTGTAAACAACCAAACACCAATAAAAAAACTCTTGCAACTATGTGTGTTTTGTTGTACAATAATTACACAACCGCAAAAAGAGGAGGCTTCCTATGCCAACATCCAACACACTGAAACTCGGAACCAAGCGCAAAAATCTCTATCTCCGCGTTGTAAAGGGACACTTTGCGACCAACAACGCGCACTCAAACTACTACATCGACGTTGCCGCGCAAAAATCCCGTCTGTCCGAGGCACAAGCGGTTGCCGAGGAGCTCAGCGCCTACTATCAGAGCACTGCGGTAGACACCATTCTTTGTCTGGACGGCACCGAGGTGGTGGGCACCTGCCTTGCCGACAAGCTGACCAAGGGCAGTTATATCAGCCTCAACGCGCACCAGACCATTTACATCGTTACCCCCGAGATGTCAAACGGACAGCTTTTGTTCCGCGACAATATCGTCCCGATGATCCGCGGTAAGCATGTCCTGATCCTCGCTGTTTCGGTTGCCTCGGGCAATACCGTACACAATGCGATCGAAGCGGTACGCTACTACGACGGTATGCCGATGGGCGTGGCATCTATTTTTGCAACCAAGAAGAGCATCGACGATCTCCGTGTACACTCGGTCTTTGACCCGAACGATCTTGAGGATTACGGCAGTTATGCGCCGCACGCCTGCCCGCTTTGCAAAAAGGGAGAGAAGATCGACGCACTCATCAACTGCTACGGCTTCTCAAAACTATAAAAATCGCTCGGAAAATATTGACTTTGCATAGCATATATGCTATAATTTGTAATAATCATTCAGTGGAGGTTATTATCATGGAACATATCAAGACGATCGATACCCGCAATCTGTGCGACAGCGCAAAGAACGGCGGCTGCGGCGAGTGCCAGACTTCCTGCCAGTCTGCTTGCAAGACCA
>CAYQBT010000001.1:6866-28731 GCA_964415775.1 uncultured Lachnospiraceae bacterium | reverse complement strand
CGGAAAATCTGATTTAAGTGCGCAAGCGTCTGTATGCAAGGGATAACCTCGACATCAATAGAATCGCAATAGCTTACGATATCCGAAAGCTCCTCTTTTGTGTATCTTCCGCGCATATAGCCAAAATAAGGCTCGCCGTCAACTTCATAAGTATCCTCTGTATAGAGTTGAATCATGTTATAACCGAATGATTTTAAAATCTTTGCAAAATTCTTTACCTCACTCGGCTTCATCACTGCGTTTCTCGACATATCGAGCATTGCGCCAAATCTTTTCTTATTCATAAGTACCTCCGGATATTTAATCATTCATTTTTATCTTAATTCTGCCATGCTTTTTGAAGTGCTTTTTCATACAAAGAACGCAAAGCACGCCTAAGACGGGAAACACCCCTGCTATAAGCAAACCTGCCCGCATACTGACTTGTTCTGCACTGATATGGAACATATCTGAAATCCGCAAAGCAAAATCCGTAGCTTTGAATTGATCCGATATGATTCCAAGCAGCTGCGGAGCAAGGGAGGCTCCCATATCTCCGCCGGCAGCCATCAGTGCGTAAACTGCCACTCCTACATTTTCGAAATTTTCTTCTACGTAAATCAAGGTTCCCGGCCACAGCATAGAGGTGAACATGCCTGTCAGGGCACATGCCGTAATTCCAACCACGGGATTTAAGGATAGCCCTGCTACAAGATAGCAAACGCTCGCCCCGAGCATCCCATAGAGCAAGATGTTGACGATTCCCTTTCCATAGCGGGAATAGAGCGTTCTTCCTAAGCCGAGTAATGCCGCAAACACAGCAACTCCGATCACATCTCCGTAGATTTTGGGAACACCTATGGCATTTTCAATAAAGCCGGATACCCATTGCGACATCGTGCATTCGGCCGCACCGCCAAAGAAGATGCACAACACGCACAGTATCGTTCCTTTGTTGCATATTCTTGTACCCTTCTGTGCATCTCCGAAAGTATCCATTGCAGGCAGCTTCGCTTTTAAGAACATTAAAAACGCTGTAAATGGCACGATAGACCAAAGCAAGGCAAGATACGTCCAGTTCTCACTGCCGAAAGCGGCTAAGAACAAAGTGCTCACGATGACGACAACTACGACACCCCACGCATACATCGAGTGCAGCTTGCTCATCTCCCGCTTGGGATTTTCGCTGGGAATCGACGCAATCACAGGGCTCAGCAAAACCTCACTTAACCCGGAAGCAATCGAAAATATCACGGTTCCTGCCACGATCCACAAAAATGCCATATCGGGAAAAACGCTTGGAAATGCTGCGTATAAGACCAATCCGATCCATACAATAAACGGTGTGGCCTTTACCGTTTTATGTATGTTGAAATACTTGGTAAAAAAGGTAAATACCAAATCGACAAGCCATTGCGCCAAGAAGTTGATCACTACAAGAAATCCAAGCGAAGTATAGGACAAATGATACATGTCCCTGAATGTTAAAAACAGGAGCGGCGACAGATTCGCCGAGATAGACATGGTCACGCCTGACACATAGCATGCGTTTTTTGTAAGCTTGTATGTATCCATTTTTCTCCTGCACCCACCTTTCGTTTGTAAGTACGTTCATCATTATACGATCTTCATTACACCAAAGCACGATGCACTATGAAATGTGAACGGTTCTGTATGGACATCGCTCCACGAACGGTAGTAAGGAATCTCCGCAAGATCTGCACAGGTAAAGCAGTTTGCCATAAGCGCTTTGCCTTCATATACAGTAAACTTCGGGAAATACTCTTGAATAAATGTAAAAGGGATCTGATACCGGACTTCCCATCCCTGCTTTGTACGTTGTGTTACCGGCTTAAAAAGCTCCTCTCTGTTTTCGAGAAGAATTCTTTGACGGGATGCTTTATCCGTACCGATGCCGAGATACAGGCATTTATTGAAATTAAACTCAAAGTTGAAATACCTTGGGTCAGCCGCCTCAGGGCAAAAGAAAAACTCCAGACAGCTATCGAGATACGGCAAACCCGAAATGCCATTTTCCTCCGCCCGTATACTTGGCTGGTTTGCCCACAGTCGGACGAAAAAAGACTCTCGTGTGGCACAGATCTGACCAAATGCAGTAATGCTCTCCGGTGTGCCCAGATAAGCATGCTCCATTTTCAAAACGGGCAGAGTATCCCAATCCATTCCGCCCGTCACGCGGTGAATCTCATAAACCTTTTCCATATACGCATCCTTATTTATAATCACATTGTATTATGCCATATACTATCTTACAATAACAAAAGCAAGAACGCAATACACAAAACACTGAAAAACATACACATTATCAAACAGTTCTTGCTTTATAAAAAGAATTGTGCTACCCTATATACAAATAAAGCCATCATACCAAAGGAGTGCCCGTTATGTATATCAACCGTGCATATCTTGGCAAACAGCACGAAGACATTGTAAATCACGCAACACCGCTTTCGGTTACGGCGGTAGGCAATTTCCGTGTGCATTCCAAGAAGATGCATAAAACCGTACGAGAAAACGGCAGAGACGACTATCAGCTCATTTATGTCGCTAAAGGGAAACTGCACCTATGCATGGACGGCAAGGAGCACACCATTCAAAAAGGAAACATGATTCTCTTCCGTCCCGGTGAGCCGCAGATATATACCCTATATGCCAAAGACAAGCCCGAAACATACTGGGTACATTTCACCGGAAACAACGTAGACAGAATCCTCGAATACTATACTATAACGCCGAGTATTCATGTTATTTTCACCGGTCTTTCGAGAAATTACAAATGGCTGTTCCGCCAAATGATAGAGGAGCTACAGCTCAAGCGGACAAGTTTTGCGGAGATGAATACGTTGCAGCTCAGACAGCTTTTACTGTATGTCAGCCGGAACATCAACGAGGAAATGCCCGTGTCCGCGGAGTTGCTGGATGAAATAGAGCAAGCGATGCACTACTTCAATAAGAATTTCTATAGGCAAATTGTAATCGAAGACTATGCAAAAGAGCACCATATGACACCCTGGTGGTTTATCCAGAACTTCAAAAAAATTGCACAGGTAACCCCTACACAATATATCGTATCCCTCCGGATCCATAATGCAATGAATCTGCTGGACAGTACCAACTATTCTATCGCAAAAATCGCAAACTCTGTTGGATATGATAACGCACTGTATTTCAGCCGCTTGTTCTCAAAGCATGTCGGCTGCTCCCCGAGAGAGTACCGAAAGCGCAAGGAATAACCAAGAACAAATGTAGCCAAAAAGCACCCTAAAGCGGGTTGTCCCACGGACAACCCACAACGATGTTTGCCCCTATGGGGCAAGTGATATTGCTTTGCGGGGATATATTTGCTACGCAAATGTGATATGTTTGGCGTACGCGCCAAACTTTAAAGATAAAAAGTCATCTCGGGTGAGACGACTTTTTTCCATAACATTTTCCGAAGGGAAACATATCGCATGCCCGTAGGGCATATATCACTCGCCGACAGGCGAATATCACGCACTCGAAGAGTGCATATCACTAGCGCGTTGTCCCCGTCACCAACGCGCTTATTGGTGCTTTTTCTTTTAGGAATAATACTTTGCGCGTTTCTTGTGGTTCACGGTATGGTAGATACCGTATGCGATCAGCGCGGCAATGATCGCCACCGCGAGAACATACACGCCCTCTCCGGTTGCACTGCTGATCTTCAGCTCTTCCCAAAGGTTATTGACAAGCTGCAACGTCTCGGAATCAAGATTGTGATAGCTCATCTTATTGTAATTCTCGGAAAAACTGAAATCCTCGGGGTACAGGATCTCCATTGCCTCCTCACCCATATCCTCCATGTAAACCTCACTCTCGTAAACGGCAGAGTTCGGTGATGCATAGTAGATATATTCGGCGTTGGCGATGGCAGGCTCCTCGGAGAGCATATAGTTGATATAGATCTCCGCAAGCTTTTTATTGGCGGCGCCCTTCGGGATGCAGTAGGCATCGACAAAGAGGTTTGTTACATAGTTGCCGTCTGCATCGGTAGGATAGAAGAACGCAAGATCCTCGTTGTTCTCGGTCATGCAGAGGTAGTCGCCCGCATAGTATGCGGATACCGAAGCCTCGCCCGACTCCATTTTATTGAAGATCTCGTCCATGACGTAGCCCTGCACAAGCGGTTGCTGAGTCTGCAGTTCGGCAAGTGCCTTGCGCCACTCTGTCTCACTTGTGGTATTGACATCAATGCCAAGCTTATACATAGCCGTACCAAACGCATCGCGCGAGTTGTTGAACTGCAGAATGCGTCCCGTGTACTTCTCGTTCCACATCAGATCCCATTTGCCGGCATCTGCCTCCTCCACAACGGTGGAATTATAGATCACGCCGACCATACCGTAGGTATACGGAATCGAATATTCATTTTGCGGATCGTAATAGAGACCACGGAATTCCTCCGAGATATTGGCATAGTTCGGAATGTTGGAAAAATCGATCTTTTCCAGCATTTCCTCTTCGATCAGGCGCGCGATCATATAGTCGGAGGGGATAACCACGTCATACCCTGCCGCGCCGCTTTTCAACTTCGCGTACATATCCTCGTTGGATGCGTAGGTGGTGTAAATGACCTCGATCTCTTCCCCGTAGGTCTCAAAGTAGTACTCTTCAAATGCAGCGTTGACATCCAGCGTACCCTCGCTGCCGTCCGAAATATACTCGCCCCAATTGTAAACATTGACGACCTTTTTTCCCTTCTGCTCGCCGCAGGAAACAAGCGATATACACAGAAGAAGCGCAAAAACCAAAGAAAGCTTTCTCATCTCTTCACCCTCTCTTTCTTCTTATGTCCGTCGCCCTGTGCCACATTGGAAAGAATCAGCAGTACCAGCACGGCGATGAAGATCAGCGTGGAAAGAGCGTACATGTCGGGGGTTACACGCTTTTTCGTCATCGAATAGATGCGGATCGGCAGAGTTTCAAAACCGTTTCCGGTCGTGAAATAACTGATCACGAAGTCATCGAGCGAAAGCGTAAACGCCATGATAAAGCCGGAGATAATGCCGGGCAGGATCGCGGGCAGCTCCACCTTGCAGAATGCCTGAAACGGTGTGCAACCGAGATCCATTGCCGCCTCGGTAAGGTGCTTGTCCATCTGTCGGATCTTCGGGGTGACGGACAAGATCACATACGGCAGGTTAAAGGTAATATGCGCGATCAATACCGTCCAGAAGCTGAGGCTCTGGGACATACCGAGCTTTGCGGTGACAAATACGAACAGCAGCATCATGGAGATACCGGTGACGATATCGGGATTCATCATCGGGATGTCGGTCACAGTCATCACGGCGCTTTGTACATATTTGCTCTTCAGCTTGGAGATACCGACTGCGGCGATCGTACCGATCAGGGTTGCGATCGCAGACGAGGTCACCGCTAAAATCAGCGTATTTTTTAGTGCGGAAAGCGTTGCGGGATCATTAAACAGCTCCCTATACCAATAAAGGGAGAAGCCGGTAAACACGCCCGTGGAGTTGCTCGAGTTGAACGAGAACAGCACCATGACCGCAATAGGCGCGTACAGAACAAGAAAGATAAGGGCTGTGTACACTTTAGATAGTGCCTTCATGCAACCACGCTCCCTTCCTCGTCCGAATAGCGATTCATGATCGCCATAGAGATCAGAATGATCATCATCAGCACAAGCGACATCGCCGCACCGAGGTTGTAGTTGTAGGCGGTCTGGAACTGACGCTCGATCGTGTCACCGATAAGATCAAAGCTGCTTCCGCCAAGCTTTTGCGAGATATAAAAGGTGCTGACCGAGGGGACAAACACCATGGTGATGCCCGAAATGATGCCCGAGCGGGAAAGCGGCAGGACGACCCTTGTGAAGGTCTGTTTCGGCGTACAGCCAAGATCTGCGGAGGCTTCAAGCAAGCGGTTATCGAGCTTGGAAAGCACCGTATGGATCGGCAGGACCATATACGGCAGGTAGTTATACACCATACCGAAAATAACCGCGCCGTCGGTGTTGATCATATGAATAGGATCCAGCCCCACGTAGCCAAGGAGCGTATTGAGAAAGCCGGTATCCTCGATGATCGCCATGATCGAATAGGTACGGATCAAAAAGTTCATCCACATCGGGAGCATAGTGAGCATGATGTAGATCTTCTGCCTTTTCGGATCCGCGCGCGAGATCGCATATGCGAGCGGATACGCAACCACGAGGCAGATCGCGGTTGCAACCAGCGCAAACGCGCCCGAACGCGCAAAGATCGTCAGATAGCTTGCACTGCCGAGCTGCTGGATATTGCTCATGGTAAATGCACCGCTCTTGTCCGTGAACGCGTAGTAGAACACAAACATCATCGGCGCGACGATGAACAGAATCGACCAGAGAATGTGCGGCGCAGCCATGATCCGCGCCATCAAAGGCTTATTTTGCATCCCCCGCGCCCTCCTCATTCGAGCCATTGTCCAGCTCGTCGAAGTAGGTAGAGTAGTCGCCGTACAGATTCGAGTACTTTGACTTCTTCATAACGTGGATCTCCTCGGGAAGGATACGGAGTCCTACCACCTTGCCGGGCTCGGCATAATCGGTGGTCTGGATCATCCACTTAAAGCCATCTACGTCCACGATGATCTCATAATGTACACCCTTGAAGGTGACGGTATCGACCACACCGTGGATCGGAACGCTGTCTACATCGACAATGTCCACGTCCTCGGGACGGATAACAACGTCTACAGGCTCGTCCTTAGCAAAGCCACGGTCTACGCAAGGCAATGTGTGACCGGAGAACTCGACCTTTTCGTCCGCATGCATGATGCCATCGAGAATGTTACTCTCACCGATAAAGTCGGCGACAAATGCATTGGCGGGCTCGTTATAAATATCCTCGGGAGTGCCGATCTGCTGAATGATGCCGTTATCCATAACGACAACGGTATCGCTCATGGAGAGCGCCTCCTCCTGATCGTGCGTTACATATATAAAGGTGATGCCGAGACGCTGTTGGATCTTTTTCAGCTCTACCTGCATATCTTTGCGGAGCTTTAAGTCAAGTGCACCGAGCGGCTCATCAAGGAGCAACACCTTCGGCTCATTGACGAGTGCACGCGCGATCGCAACACGCTGCTGCTGACCGCCCGAAAGCGTCTCAATATTTCTTTTTGCAAAGCCCTCAAGGTTGACGATGCGGAGCATCTCCTTGACCTTTTGAGCAATTTCTTCTTCACTTCGTTTGGCAAGCCGGAGTGCAAACGCGACGTTCTCATACACGTTGAGGTGCGGAAACAGCGCGTACTTCTGGAATACCGTATTGACGGTACGCTTATAGGGCGGCAGGTCGTTGATGCGCTTGCCGTCAAAATAAACATCGCCCTCGTCCGGCGTTTCAAAGCCGCCGATGATGCGCAGTGTAGTCGTTTTGCCGCATCCGGAGGGGCCCAGCAATGTAATAAATTCCTTATCGCGGATATAGAGACTGATGCCCTTCAGCACAGAGGTATCCTCGTAAGATTTTGATACATTTACAAGTTCAATAAGCTTGCTCATTTTCTTAGAGTTTATACACATCCTTTTTAACCGATTAAACAATGCAAAAGCGCATAGTTTGCGTTATTATTCATTATAGTAAAAATGCATATAAATTGCAATAGGTTTCCCTAAAATACCTCTCTTTTTTTCGGAAAAATCCGCGAATCGGCGAAATCTGCCTGTAACTGCCTTGATTTTCCCGTAAAAAACTGCGTTTTCCTCCGAAATGCTTCAAAATCCTCGCATATCCTCTGTTTTAACCATTCATCGCCCGTGCATTGGCGGAAAACAGAAAAATGCTGAACAGAAGCGGATACAGCCCCGCCTGCGAGGTCAGGAGCAGATATGAAGCAAACAGGAAAAACTGCAGCGCCGCTGCATAGGTGCAGATTGCCGTGAACCGGCAGGCGGCGTCCGGTCCGCGCCACGCGGACAGTAGCAGATACAGAAGCCTGCCGCCATCCAAGGGGTGTACCGGCAGTAAATTGAGTGCCGCAGTAAGCAAGCTGATGATGCCGAAATCAAGAATATCCACCGAGAGGAAACGATACAGTACCCATGCCGCTGTTACCGAGAGCAGATTTGCCGCGCACCCTGCTACACTCACAAGCATTTCGCCGCCGAGCGACAGCGTATTTTCATCATATTCAATGCAAAGTCCAAAGGGTGCAGGGTGAAAGCTACGCATTCTGCCTCCGCACAGCCGCAAGGCGGCAAGGTGAGCACATTCGTGTACAAACACCGCAGCCGCAAGCGGCAGCATCATCGAACCGCCCGAAATACAAAACAGTACCGGCGGCAACGCGCAGATAAAAATATACAAAGCCCGCTTGAAAATACGTATAGTGCTCCTCACGGCAGATCTGTATAAAGGCGATTGTATCGCTCGATATACGCGGCAGCCTCGGCGGCAACGGCCTCCATATCGGGCGCGGGATCGACCGCCGCGGGTACATCCTCCGTAAAGCCAAAAAATGCCGCCACAGCGTCATTTTCGTCCATAAATTCCCGCACGTTCGCCGCAAAAACCGCCAGCGCGCCGTCCGCAGTCTCTCCGGCGAGATCGTCATACATCCAGACCGACAGCCCGAACACCATCACAAGCATAAGGGTCAGCGCCATCAAAGCCGCCGCCTCAAAACGCAAATGTTTTTCCATACGCTTCCCTCCTCACTTGATTGTATGCTCCGCCAAACAAAAAAAGAGCCGAAAGGCTCTTTTTATTGCAGTTTGTTTCCAAGATGATCAAAGAAAACCGCGGTTACAAATCCCAAAACGATCAGCGCGATTTCTGCAAAAAAGGCAGAAACGCTCGCAAACCTTAGCGGGATGATCGGAATGGTGGTTGCCACCACAATGCCGATGATGATGTGCGACATCACCGAAAAATGCTTCTCGTAGAGCATATTCACCAGTTTAGATAGCAGGATAATTGCCGCGGCACCGCCGATCGCAAGCGGAATCAGCACACCGAAGTCAAAGTGTTTGGCACCGTCCGCCATCGGCTCAAACAGCCCGAGGAAGATTAGGATCGCCGAGGAGCTAAGTCCCGGTAGCACAATGCTCACGCCCCAGATCGCACCTGCCAGCACGAACCAGAAAAACGAAGGCTTCAGCGAAATTCCCACACCGTACTGCAAATACATAAACAATGCGAAAAAAAGCACGAAGCTGACGAAAAACGCCGTATAGGAGCCGGCGGTACGCTTCTCCTTGCCCGCCGTTCGGATCAGCGAAGGCAGGGTGCCGAGAATCAGTCCCACGAACACGCAGGTCGCAAGCGTCTCATAACTTTTCAGCACCGAGCTGACGGCATGCACCAGCAAAAAGAAGCCAAGCGCACCGCCAAAGCCCACCGGAAGCAGTAGCTTCCAATGCTCTTTTAATTTTTTCAAGGGCGAGGAAAAAACCTCCATCACCGGCTTATAGATACCGAACACAACGCAAAGTACGCCGCCGCTGACACCGGGCAGAACGCCGCTGATACCGATGATGAGTCCTTGCAAAAGGCGCAGCAAAAAGCTGCCCGCTTTTTTCTTTTTTGCTTGCTCCATGCCGCCCCTCCCTCTCCGGTTATTATAATACAGTTTATTGCGCTTAGCAAGGGAATTAAACAAACTTTAACCAATTCTTCACAAAAAGGCACGGTCTCCCGTGCCTTTCTGATTATTCTTCTTCCGTCTCCGATACGCGCTCTTTATGGACTACACGCACGCTCACTACGCGGTGATTTTCCACCACGCAGTGCTCAAACCGGAGATCCTCGGTTTCGGGAACAAACGTCTCGCCGTCCTCCGGAATCGCGCCGCAAAGTCCCATGATATAACCGCCGAAGGTGTCGTATTCCTCCACGGGAAGCTCGATCGCAAGCATCTCGGCGACCTTGTCCAGCGAAGCTTGACCGAGAATCTCATATGTATTCTCCGCAACCGGATTGATCTCCGGCTGCACGTCTGCCTCGTCGTCAAAATCGCCGACGATCTGTGCAAGCAGATCGTTCATGGTGGCAACGCCGGCAACGCCGCCGTACTCGTCCATTACGACCGCAAAACGGAATTTATCCTTTTTCATCTGCTTGAACAATACGTCTGCACGGACGCCCTCCGGCACAAAATGCGCAGGGTGAACCGCCTCCCGCATAACGGCTACACGGTTCTTTTCCTCCAGAGCATAGTAGTCCTTCACAGACAGCACGCCAACAACGTCATCCGCCGTTTCGCCGCAAACGAGATAGTGCGAAAAGCGCTTTTCAACGATAGTCTGGTGCCACTCCTCCATGCTGTCCTCCAAATAGAGGATGCAGACTTCGGTACGGTGCGTTGCAAGCTCACCGACCGAAATATCATCAAATTCAAACAGGTTATGTATGATCTCGCGTTCCTCGGAGTCGATCTCACCCGTGCGGATACCCTGATCCACAAGATCCTTGATGTCCTCCTCGTACTCGGTCTCCTCCTCGGCATTGGGATCAATACCGAAAAGTCGAAGCACGCCGTTGGTAGAAGCCGAAAGGAGTGCAACGATCGGTCGGAACAGCGTGGTCAGCGCGCTGATAACGCCCGACATGCCAAGCGCAAGCTTCTCCGGATTTTTCATTGCAAGGCGCTTGGGAACAAGCTCACCAAGCACCAGCGTGAAGTAGGAGAGGATCAGCGTGACAACGACCACACCGATGCTTTCAAGCGCTTGATACGAGATCGCACCGCCCTCTACGTAAAAAGCATCTGCCAGCATGCTTGCAAAATTCTCCGCCGCAAGTGCACTGCCGAAGAAGCCGGACAGCGTGATCGCTACCTGAATCGTTGCCAAAAAGCGGGACGAATCGTTGATCAATTTTGAAAGGCGGATCGCCTTTTTATCGCCCTGCTCGATCATCTGCGCAAGGCGCGCGTCATTCACCGACAGTACCGCGATCTCGGCACAGGCAAAAAACGCATTCAATCCAATCAGAACAAATTGCAGCACAAGCTGCCAAAAAATACTCAAAACAGTTCCTCCGTAAATATCCCAAAATTGATGTCGTTATACAAAAAAACGACGATCAACTTTTGAGACAGGCACGAAGAAAATACAAAAGCCGCGGTTTGAGACACAACTCAAATCGTGAAAAGAAGCAATCTTTCCCTCGCAAGTTCCCGTCAGCAGAGCTGCCGTCACCCATGTTCGGTTTTACCTCCCTTTCTCAAATACTAAATATTCAGGAGATATTATACCACGTATAAATCAGAAATGCTATAGTTTTTTTAAAATAATTAAAAAAACTGTGCATTGCCGATTGCCGCGGCGCAATGTTCGTCCCCCGCGTGTCATCCTGAGGCTTGCCGAAGGATCCGCGCCGCCCCGGGCGGCGTCTTGAAAGACAAGCCTTGTGGCTTGCAGATTCTTCGCTATGCTCAGAATGACAATGAAAGAATGCACCGCAATGCCACGGCAACATCGTAGGGGCGATTCACGAATCGCCCGCCCGCATCCTCTATACGAAAAACAGCGGATGGCAAACCATCCGCTGTTTCTTTTTGCTTATTCCCAAGATCCGTTCGAACCGGAATCTCCCGAACCGTCATCCTCCCAGGTGTTATTGCGGCGTAAAGACCATACACCACCATCACCGAAGTCAATACTGTCTAAAATCACAGACGTGACCTCAAAGGTGATGAGCTCTGCTTTGGGCTTCGTATATTTCATTGTATCTTTCCTCCCATCACAGAGTTAATTTGATGCCATGAAGTAGATCTTTGCCGCGTCACTGTAAGCAAGTGCTGCAAGGCAGACAGCTTTGAGTTCATCGGGCTTATCCGTTATTGCCGCCAACTGTGTACTTGTCATAGCAAACACCTGCGCTACATAGCACTCGAAGCTGGTCGTGATCGTCGGCGATACCTGCTCGCCGGTGGTCGTATCATACAGAGCGCCGGTAATAGACTGACGAAGATCCTTTGCTGCTATCTGATCAATATCCGCGCTGAGATACGAATCCTCAACGGCAACTGCCGATTCTACTTTTCCGTTCTGTCCATTAACGGTCGTGTACGAGCCCTTGAAAACAAGGTTGCTTGCATTTGCAGTTTCACCGCTGAATTTAACGCTTACGGTAATACGCTGGGTAAGCTTTGCCTCTTGACCTACTATTGTATAGGCATAGCCGTCACTGTCGGCATATACCGCCGTTGTCGTAGGAATCAGACCAGCGTTCTCCTCCTCGGAATACGTCACACGCTCTGCTTCAGGCAGATGCTTGTTGACAAGACCGGTGTGCTCGGTACCGTCATCCGCTGTATTGTAGCCAAAGTAGGTCTGCGCAGCCGCACCGTAATTCAGGATCGCCTGCATCAGAGTGTTAAGAGACGTTCCGGAAGTCGTCTTTTGGTAACCGGTAACAAAGTTTCTCTCCTTGGCCGTCAGGTAGACGAGACCGTAATCTGCATCGCTCGATTCCAATTTGGGAATACGGAAGTAGGTACCGACGATCTTGTCATTCAGGTTCTTCGCCGCGATACCAAAGCCGTTTTCATTCACCGAGAAACGGAACTGGCTCTTGTAAAGCTCGGTATACGTCGGATGATAGATCGAGGTCACTGCACCGCTTGCATCGGTCTTTTCATAAGTCATCCAGAAGTCCTCGCCGGAGTTCACGTAGGAAGTGGGAACGTAATACTTCAGTACGTAGTCACTCGACAGCACTGCCATAAGTCCCATGCCCTGCTGGTAATCTCTGACCGCAGCGGAGTTGATGACCTCACCGATGATGTCTACATCGGTATTTTTCTTCTGCACGGTGAGATCATACGCCCAATAGCCGTTGTAGTCATCGCTGTCTCTAAAGCTGCCGTCTGTGGTCTCGCTGAGCGAAACAGCCCACTCATCCGTGATCGTATAGGTCAGCGTTGCAAGGTGGATCGCAGCACCGATGTCGCCTGTCTTTTGAATGTAACCATCCTCGTCGTTCTGAGAAGCAAGCGTCATGGTGCGCGTTGAAGAATCGTACGATACAGCGTAGGTAGTATCGTGCGCATAGCTTGTGATCTGCGTCTGATCGAGCGTAACCTTATCCAGCGTAAATCCGTCCGGTACGCCGATCTTGAACGACGCGCTTTGGAACGGCTCAAGAGACTGCTCAATATTGCTCTTCTTGACGAGGTATACCTTTACCGTCGCGGTATCTCCCACGATTCCCTCGCGCTTGACCTTGATGACGATCGGGGAGATCGTCTCACCCTGCATACTGCCGCAGACCGTGCAGTAATAGTCGCAGTCGGTGATATTGTCAAGCCCTGCCGTTGCACGTTCTTCGGTCGTACCGTCATACGCAAGGCGCAACGCAAACGTGTGGTCGGTATAGTTTCTCGTAACCGTAGTATAACCGTCGCTGAAACGAGGGTACATCGCAACCGCGTGCGGCGAATAGGTCACCGTTGCGGTGCTTTCCGCAGTTTCCGTGGTATACGCACTCGACGTAGAAGCGTTGATGCGCGGCCACAGAAGCTTGCCGGCGGTACCGTTTTCGGTAATACGGTCGTTGACCGTGACCGTGAGTTCCTTTACGTTGTAAAGATGGATCGCACTATCTGCATTTGCCTCATCCATCGTTACGCTGACGGTATTACCGTTTGCGGTGCTATACGAGTTGGAGGTATCGTTAAAATTCAGCGTAAGGCTGTCGAGATAACTCTTGCCCGAGGTTGTATTGTTATAACCGGTGCGCAACTCACGCCAAGTGGTGCTGCCGTTCAGGTTGACCGTCGCGTCGTTGTCGGAGGTCGTCATAACGTCGCCGTCTGCCGTGGATGCCATATAGATGGTATCGGCAATAACGTCCGTCAGCGTCGCGTTGACCGTCTTGTTCGACAGGGTGAACGCGGTGTTATCGGTACCCATGCGCTCGCCGAGATAGATGCGCTTGTAGAACGGAAGCGTCATTTCCTTGACGGGATCCGCAACGTGCGTTACACCGTTCAAGTTGATCGTTATCGCATTGTCCCCGGTTTTGTCCGTGGTATTCGAAGTTACTGTCGTATAATCACTGTCGTTATGGTTTGCGCCTGCGATAACATAAGCACAGCCCATTGCATCCACATTGCTTCCGACCGTAAAGTTATTCCAGTTTGCCGCAATGGTGAATACGGTGTCGCTATTATTGTACGTGCCGAGCGAGCGGATCTTCAGCTGCATTAAGGCAGACGGACCGTTCAAATTGAGCGAATCGCCGTTGCCGTCCGGGCCGATCAGGAGCATCGCGTTTGTGCCATAAGAGGTGCCTCCCGAGGACATGGAAGTGAAATAGATGGTGTTCGCGTAGGGGTACTCTAAATTCACCGGCGCGGTGATCTCATAAACGTCGCAGAAGCGAACCTCTCCGCCGGTATTGCGCATACGGCGAACGGCTTCATTGATAGTCAATGCCGCCGTAGATGTCGTAAGACCGTTTGCCGTATCGTCACCGAGCTTGTTGGATCTGTTATTTGCCCACGTGAGCACTGCGGGAATCGTACCCGCTGTGCGATAATCGGCAAGACCGCTGCTCCGGATGTCGGTCAGCGCGGTATACGTGTCAAAGCCCAGACCGTCTACGTAAACGAAAGGAGTGCTGTACGTAGAGTTAGTTGTGCAAGAGGACAGCGTAGTTCCGCTTTTTACCAGCGTGTCATAATATCCGCATGCAGAGCAGCCGTATTTATACGCGGTACCGGACGCATGCCACAAAAGCTCCTTGGCGTGATGCACATAGCCGCACTCATCACAGACGTAGCAGCCGCTTGTATTTTCCGCACTGCCGACGTGTCCGCTTGTAACGGCGTATACGACGTTGCTGCTGCTATTCAGGTATCTGTCACAATAGTCCACGTAGGTCGAGCGGGTATACTCCTTCGTGCCGGAGGTCTTTGTATTGGAGGCGGCAGTTACCGTGCCGGAAGCATCCTTCAACGTTCCGTCAAAGCGGAAGGACGCGTTGAGCCAATTGTCACTGCGCTCATCGATAAACACGGTGGTCTGCGTGTTCGCATACGTCGTCGGGATCGAGACCTTGATCGGTCCGATCGTGGTGTCGGTATCGATCAAATTCAGATCAAAGTTCTTCTTTAAAACAAGATGAGACTGGTAAAGATATGCGGTGTTCGTCGTCAAACCATTGACTGAATACGGATAATAGTTCACCACGTCGACGTCGCCGTCGATTATGGTGGTAGCACGGGATGTACCGCTTGTCGAAAGGATCTGTTCACCCGTGGAATAGCCGACGAGGAAGTTGATGTAGAGACTATCGGAAGAAGAGGCTTCTCCGATCGTCACCAGGGACGTACCCGCTGCTTCGTAGTTTGTTCCGTGCAGGGTCGTATCATCATTGGCGTTGTCATAATTGGAGTTCCAGCCGGCAACCACCCAGTACTCGCCCGAACGGACGGTAACCTTGGTGCTCATCGACTTCACAGCGGTCGGTGTTTCGTAGCCGCCGAAGACGAACATCTTGACCGAGTTGACCGTGGGGTATCCGTCACTGATTGTCAGCTCGTTGCTGTTGCCCATCGTCAGACCGGTACCCATGATCAAGGTATTGCCCTGCGCAAAGATCTTGGTTCCGATACCGGCAGATGCAGGACATTCGATCGCCGTTTTAAAGGTCAGGTTCTGGAAGGTAACGTTACCGTTCATATAGAAGCGGCGGTCGTTCATAACACCACCATCCGATTTAGCCGCGCCGCCGGCAAAGGTAAGCACGCTGTCGGCGGTGGAGCCCTTAACGGTTATGGTTTTTCCGCTACTGCTATAGGAATAGGAAGTATAGTTTGTCGGAACGGTTGCGGAGTTCACAATTTGAACCGTGATGTCCGTGCCCTTCGCAGCTGCAAGCAGCTCTGCGCAGTGCATCGCATCCTCGAAATCATAGAAGGGATTGGACGAGGAGCCGATTGCGTTATTTTTTGCTGTCAACGTATATCCATTGGATCCCAACGTATACTGCGTTGCAAAATGCGTACCGGAAATCGATTCTCGACCGGACGTGTTTACATAGATCGTCGGGCCAAATTGCGAAACAGGGACTCTGGCGATATCGCATGTGAAACCTTTTGTTTGCAAATGCTCATTTGTGGCGGTGCTGGTTGAGCCATGATCGCACTCGCATCTAAACGCAATGCATTGCACATCATCCTGCGTTACAAGACCATCAACAACTCTAAAAGAATCCGTCTTGTGCATCATCTGTGTTGAATAGGAGCTATTCGCCGAAACCGAGCTGATGTTCAAATCACTTAAGACAAGGAAACTCAAGGCTCCGCCATTTTTCAAAAGAGGTTCGCCGGTATTTTCATTTGTATCATAACGCTCACCGCCACCGGTAGGCAAATAGTGAACGGTATCTTTGTTATTGAATGTAGGACTCGTTGTGCCATTTTTTGCTATAATAATGGCTCCCGAACCGACAATCGTGTGATTGATTGCTGGGGTATCAGTACCCAAAGGATATCCCGTGCTGTACGAACCTTCTTTTCTCTGCACCGTTGCAATCGCAAACGCATCGGCAAAAGTACCGCCACGAATCAGCAACGTATGCACGCCATCGATTGTCTTGGAATCACTTGCACCACTTCTTCCAAAAAGATACAGTGCTCCTTTTTCATACGTACCTCCGTCAATCTGCATCGTAACACTACCGTTTGAAGAGGAATACGCCATTGCCAGCGCTGCCGACTGATACTTATCCGCGCCGGAGGAGATTTTCGTAGACATATAAAACCGCACGGTATGATCTAAATATAAGTAGGGAGAACTAGTGCCTGCACGATGGTTACCGCCGCGAATCGAGCGCCAAGTACCACTCCGAATACGAATCTTTTGTAAGTTGTCATTCGCATTGCCTTTGGTCATAGGTTTATAGTTTCCACCTTGCTGCAACAAAGTGCCTGTGCTACCGCCCCAAAGAAGTTTGTAACCAGATACATAAACGCTTGAATTGTCATTAGCCAAAAAGAGGCCGGAAACAATCATCGGGTAATAGTCGGAATAAGTATTACACTTAACACCCGTGGCAATATACAAATCATTACCCGCACAAGAAATCGTGGATTCCTTATGAACAGGGGTAAGGGTAACATTTTCAAAAATATGATTACTACGCAAGATCAGCTGAGAAAAGGACAATGTGGCATTACCATAGACAGCAGCGTCTAATCCGCTATCAGTAGGTACTGTTCCACGATAATCCCAATTGTCGAACGGATCCACGGAAGTAATTTTAACCGTACCCGAACAGGGCTTTGTCGGGAACCAATAATAGCTATGATCAGTGGCGAGAGAGCTATATACAGCCTTACCATCTGGCAAATCATGCGGTGTCAAGGAAACAGGACCGCAAATGACGATTGTGCCACCGCCCAAATCATACAACTCGTTATAGGCATCCGCAATACTGCGATAAGGGTGCGCTCTTTTACCTGTGACACCCGAACTAGAGGCATTCTCATTGACATAGCGAACTGCTGTGCTGGTAGGTTCGTCAACAGTCGTATTTGTGCTATTTAAAATGGTCACACCCTCCGGTATTGCCGCGCCGACGGTGAAGGTCAGCACGAGGGCTGTAAGGATCATGCAAAGGGTCAAAATAAAGCCTAAATGTTTCTTTTGCATCTTTTTTCTCCTTGTTACGCATATTGTCTTATGGGCATAACTGTCCCTTATATATATAATATATAGAATATTTTACACCTTTTAATTGACAAATGCAAGCAAAATCCGGTTTTTCTTGATTTTTCATACATACAGAAGAAGCGTTTCGTGCTATGTCGAAAAAGGAATCAAAGATATTTGCAGGTTTGGTTGTCAATACTTTTTGTGCATTAGGTAGAATTTTCGTTGTTTTTCTTGGTCAAAAAGGAGATTTTTTCTTTTTTTGCCAACGATCTGCAAAAATAAAGATAGGTGCATTTTTTGTACACACAAGAACACATTTTCGGTACGAACGTATACTGTGAGTGGGACGAAAGATCGCTTTCAAGCCGCCCGCACTTTGCAAGCAATTGCGTCCCGTGAGCCGCCAACAGGCGGCTCTTTTTGGTGCATTATTTTACGCCCATCGTCACGGCAACATCGTAGGGCGCGACGTCCTCGACGCGCCGTTTTGCCGTAGAGAGATGGTGTACATGGCGGACAGTCAGAGGACATAGCGACCTGTGGTCGCATTCTGTCCCTACAAATGGATAGGTTGCCGAAACCGTGTGCGCCCCCACGGTGGATATAAAAACAGCGGATGGAGCTCCATCCGCTGTTTGCTTGGTTTATTCCCAAGTACCTTCGGTAGTCACTGCGGTCGTTTCTTCCGCAAGTGCGTTCAGATCGTCGTCATCGTCAGGCAATCTGTCATCATCATTAGAGGCTGCAATCGTTGAAAGAACCGTAAACGATACGAGCTTAGCGTACGGTGCAATGTAATTCATTTTTTTCTTCTCCTATCGTTTCGTTATTTCTTCAGATATGCTGCCGCTGCATCGATGTAAACGAGTGCCGCACGGCAAACTGCCTTAAGATTCTCAGTTGTGGCCGTGCTTGCAAGCGCAGTTGCCACATACGACTCAAAGTCAAAGGTGACGGTCTGCGAGATCTGCGTATTGCCCTGATACAGCGCGCCGGTGATGTCCTGGCGGAGATCCTTTGCCGCGATGCAGTTGATATCTACACAGAGATAATTGCCATTCGTGCCGATGTTACCGCCTTCGGCAGTCAGCGTAATATTATTCTTTACGCCGTTGATGTCAGTGTAGGTGCCCTTGAAGGTGAGCGTGGACAAATCACTAACTGCGGTCTTGCCGCTTGCCACTTCGAAGTAAAGCTGCGTATTGATATGCTGTGCAAGTTCGCCGGTCGCACCTGCGAAAGTGTAGATCTGCCCGTCCACATCTATCTTCGAACTGCAAGAGGTTGCAGTAACATCGGGGGCGGTGTAATCGGAGGGCAGGTGCTTGCTGACCAGATCATCGGTATTGTAACCGAAGTAGGTCTGCGCTGCTGCGCCGTAATGCAGCATTGCATTCAGGAGTGCACGCAGATCTGCATACTTATCCGCACTGAGCTTCGGATACATCGTCTTATAATAGTTGATAAGATTGTAAGCATCCGACTGTGCCGCAAACAATCCATCTCCCTGCTTGTAATACAGCGTGCCGACAACGGTGTCGTTCATTTCCTTCGCCGCGATGCCGGGCACCTGGAAGCGCCACTTTCCGCTCTCCGAATAGGGATCTACGGAAGAGGACTTGACAACGCCGTTTTCATCCTTCTGCTCGAATACGATGTAAGGATTCTCCATCGTCGTATTCTCCGCTACAGTGTATTCCAAAATGTACTCACTACCGAGGATAACGCCGTGCCCGTAGGAAACGGGCTTATAGTAGGCCTCCAGAATATTCGTCGTGAGCGAAAATGCAGTGGTGGTGGAAGTATCCTTGGTGAAAGTCAGCGTTGCGATCTTGGTATTTGCCGCAATCGTACTGTACGTTTCCGCAGTAGAGTTCAGAAGCGAAATACTGCAGGGCGAGGGGAACGAGCCCGTCGATTTGTTTGCCGCCAAAACCGCAAAGCCGCTCGTCGTCGTGCTTGCGGTCGTCACGGGTGTAACCTTGGAAAGCGTGTATCCGGTGGGAGCTGCCACGGTAAACTTCGCGCCCCAGAGCGGTACATCCGACTGTGCGTACAGACTCACCGTAACGGTCGTGTCGCCGGTCGTTGCCGTAGAGGAAAGCTTCAGTCCGTCCGCAGCCTGATCCAAGGCTACGCCGCAAATCGTGCAGGTGGTTGCGGTTGCGGTCGCCTTGACGCACTCGTTGACATAGCGAACGGTGTCTCTGCCGTTATACATCGCGTTGTAGGCGATCTTTTTGCCGCTTGCAAAGCTGTGCGAGGTGTAGGTGATCTCTACCGTCTCGTTGCCGGTGGGGGTAAAGAGTCCGGTACCAGAAGTGTTCCTTGTTACATTGATCTGCGTAGGCACTGCATTTGCAAACGCGGTGCGAGGATACTGCGAAGCAGTACCCGAGATATTGAACTTTCCGTCGATGATGTTGTACAGGTTGGCAATCGCGCTTTCGGTTCTGCCAATCGGCACGGTATGCGTAAGTGCGCCGACTCTTGCGTCATCTCGGAAGTTGAGGACGAGCTCATCCACATACGCGCTGCCGTAGGTTGCGTTCTCGCCAGCGGTGTGCAGACGTTTTACAACCGTGTCACCGTACAGATTGATGAACAAGCGGTAGTTCTTCATCTGCGCGTTTGCCGCCGTGGTGCTGGGCGTACCCATGTAGAGTTCAAAGATCTCTGCATCCTTGATGTCCGCAATGATCGTCTTATTGGATACGGTATAGCCCGTTACGTCCTGTACGCGATCTCCGAGCGTCACCGTGTCAAAGAAAGCGTAGACGTTTCCGCCAAACGAAGCAGGTCTTGTGGTATCGACCGTAAACTTGACGGTCTTTTCCGTGCTGTTTGTACTGCTCGCAGTAACGCTGTTGTTGCCGAGAACGACGTCGATGCTGCCGTAGGTAACGATGTCCTTGCCGAAGGTGAGGTCGTTCCAGTTTGCAACGAGAGTCAGCTTCTGATTGTGCGTATTGAAGATGATGTCGCGGAAGACCACGGGACCGTTCAGGTTGATTACAGGGTTGTTCGTGAGATCCGCCAACTCCGTAGTGCCATCCGAATCGAGATATTTGACACGGATGCCCTTACCGGCAGTTGCCGTGATGGTGATCTCACCGGTGTGCTTGGGGAAGGACACGGATGAGGTACCGGAGAAGGTATAGGTCTCGGTAAGCACGATCTTGCCGCCGGTGGTTGCCAAACGGCGAGCCGCCTCGTAAAGGGTCTTAACCGCAGTAGATGCGCCGAGACCGTCATTTGCATTGCTGCCCGAAGAGCTGTTTACATATACGGTCGGTGTCGCGGTCTGCGACTGGATGGTGCCGCTGCAGCCCGCGCAGGTCGAAAGAATGTAGCGACCGCCGCTGTACGACCACGTAGCGCCGGTACAATCCGCGTGGGTAACGCCGCCGCATACTGTACAAACGTCACAGGTGGTGCTCGTGCCTACGAGGAACGGCAGATAATTTGCGTGTCCGCCGTCCTTATAGGTTGCGCAGTAGTTAACATAGGTGGAAGTGGTCACGATGGTGCCCGCATTCGCAATAGAAGCATCCTGCCCGGTGCCGCAGAAGACTTGTGCGCTCTGAATCGCGGTATCGGAGCGTCTGTCGATATACACGTTGAGCTTAGTGTTCTGCGCAGCGGTTACAGCGAGAACGTCTACTGCTTTCACGCCGGTTCTTGCAACGGTGTTAAGATCCGCATTTTTCTTAAAGACGAGATCGGTCTCATACAGTCTGCCGACATTAGCGACCGGTGCGGTATGCGTGCCGTAATAGAAGTCCGCGCAATCCACGGGACCGTCGATCGCTATAGTAACCTTAGAGGCTCCGGTCAATTCCTGTACGCCGGAGGAGTAGCCAATGAGATAGTTGATAAAGAGTTCGTCCGCGCTGCTCGTCTTGCCGACGGACATGACACCCTTTCCGCGCGTGTCATAGCTTGCGGTGCTGTTGTTCCAGCCCGCGACGACCCAATAACTGCCCGAACGAATGACCACTTCGGTATTCATACCGCTGGTAGGAATACCATCGTTGTAAAATCCGCCGAAGACGAACATCTTGACCGCGCTGACGGACGGATAACCGCTGACCGCCAGTGTACGCGACATGTCCATCGTGAGTCCGATGCCCATGCCGATACGGTGATTCTGTCCGAAAATCTTTACGCCATCCTCTGCGCCGTCCTCTGCGCAAATGGTCAATCGCTCAAAGACAACGCTACCGCCCG
>CAYQBT010000001.1:0-6856 GCA_964415775.1 uncultured Lachnospiraceae bacterium | reverse complement strand
ATCTTGTTTGCGTGCTGGGGGGCGCTGTACTCCTCCGGCACGGTTGCCGAGGTGAGGATCTCCACGGTCGCCTCGCCGGTGTTCTGTGCATATACTCCCGCGTAGATCATAGCGTCTTCAAAATTCTTGAAAGGCTTTTCCGACGTGCCGTATTTCTTCATGAAGGTCGCCACTTGTGTGTCGGTATAACTTGCGGTAGGTGTTGTCAAGCTGTAGCCGTTCGTCTCGTCCACGTAGACGGTTGCGTTTGTGGGCGTGACCGATTTGAGATTGCGCAAGCAGGTGCTGCACTTATAGCGGACATACGTGCCGTCCGCTACGGCGACCGCCTCGTTATCCAGGTTCTTCAAATGCGGCAAGGTCGTCACCGTGCTGCCGATAGAACCGTTACGCTCTTCCCAGAGACTGTCATTATTCAGTACGGAGATCGATTCGCCGGCAACATATACAGTTCCGCCGTTGGTTGCGTCCAGCTTGGTGCTGTTGATATAGAAAACGTTGTTGACTTTTCCAACACTTCCGCCGCCAAGAACTGCGTTCGTTGTAGCCGTGCTGCCGTTATAGCTGTAGTTGATGCCTACCGAGGAAGACGATCCGCGGCCGATCAGACCGCCGCTATACGTTGCCGCGCTGACGGCACCGGTATTCAGACAGTTGGTAACGTAGCACACTCTGTGCATGAGTCCGAGTATGCCGCCCGCCGTCGCACCGCTCGTCTTGACCGTACCGGCATTGACGCATTCCTTGATCTTGCAGTTTGCGCCGGCATCGATCGTGGCTTCAACGTACAAATGTCCGATAACGCCGCCGATATCGGTTCCGGTTGCGGTAACCGTGCCCTGGTTTACGCACTGATGCGCAAGGAAGGTGCCTTCGTTTGCCATGTATCCGTAGCCGAGAACACCGGCAGTATAGTTATGACCGGTAACATCTCCCTTGTTTACACAGCCAGACAATTTATACTTATAGTAGGTTGCCTTGGGGGTGCCTGCCGTGGTATCGGTGAGCGTAGCGGTCGTGATCACGCCGGCAATACCGCCCGTTCCGAATTTCGCGGTGGTGGTTGCCGTAACCGAACCGTAGTTGGTGCATTTGGAAATTTCAAAATTATACAGATCTGCCACCGCGGTTCCCGCGCCGGTCAACGTAACGTAGCCGGCGATACCGCCGTTATGGCTGAGTGCCTGGACGTCGCCGTGGTTTTCGCAGTTTTTAATGACAATCGCGCTGCCCACGGACGGAAGAGAACCGCGAGCCATCACGCCGCCGACACCCGAGCCGGTGGAGGTTACCGATCCATAGTTCTTGCAGCCGGAGATGGTGAGTGTGGATGCATCCACACTCAGGACACCGTAGCCGATGATACCGCCGGCATAACCCGTATTGGATACCGTACCAAGGTTGGTACAGTTTGTAATGTTCATCGTAGCCGCCGCAGAGCCGTTAGCGTAGCCAACGATACCGCCGGTATGCGAGCCGCCGCCGGTCACCGTGCAGTTATTGATACAGTTTTCTATCGTAACGCTGTTGCCCATATATGCAACGATACCGGCGCTATAACTGGTTCCGTAACTGACGCTGCCCGAGATCGACAGATTCTTAATGACCGAACCGTTGCCGACACGACCGAACAATCCGCCGTATGTCGTGTCGTTCGCAGAGGTTCCTTTATAGTTGGTTATCCGCGCCCCATTTCCGTCAAAGGTGCCGTAGAATGCCGTAGAAGCATTGCCGATCGGCTTGACGGTCTTTCCGCTCATACTATAGGTGCTTGCGGTCAGAACATATTTTGCCGGTGCCGAAGAAGTACCCCAGCCCCAGCCGGATTCCATATTCATCAGCGAAAGCAGATCCGAAACCGATGTAACTGCCTTTGCACCGCAACCGTCACATACTCCGCCGGTGAAAGAGGCGTGCGTGCAGTCTGCCGCCGACGAAGGCAGCACAAGCAACGCGCAAAGCAACACGGAAAAGCTTAGGACTGTTACCAAATACTTCTTAAGCATCTTTATTCTCCTTAACAATAAGCATATTCTGCACGCATACGCAAGGTATATGTGCGCAAACCTATACATATATAGCCATTTTACTATATTTATGTTTTATTTTACCATTTTTCTTTGTATTTTTCAAGCGATTTTATGCGAATTGCTCTTTCGTGTTCTTTTTTACACGTTGTGAAATCAAAAACGGAAATTCCACAAGCATATTGTGTTTCCCGGCTGCTTTCGGCATAATTGTTTTTTACACAAGCTTGTATTTTTTCCTTTGGCAGATCTGTAGTATCGGGAGCCTGCTCCGTTCAAAAAACGTTACAGTTGTACATATACTTTTTTGCGGCGTTTTTCTGTAGTTTTCCACTTGCATTATTTATAGAAATGTTGTATAATAATATATCATTTTAACGGAGGCAGGCTATGAGCAATATCTGGCACGATATGAACCCCAAACGCATTACGCCCGAAAATTTCGAGTGCGTAATCGAGATCACCAAAGGATCCAAAAAGAAGTACGAACTGGATAAAGAGTGCGGACTGCTCCGGCTCGACCGCATTTTGTATACCTCTACCCACTACCCTGCAAACTACGGCTTCATTCCGCGCACCTACGGCGACGACAATGACCCGCTGGACGTACTTGTTCTCTGCTCCGAATCGATCGAACCGATGACCTTGGTACAGTGCTACCCCATCGGCGTAATTACCATGATCGACGACGGTCACAACGATGAAAAGATCATTGCCGTTCCGTTCAGCGATCCGAACTACAATCAATATACGAGTATCGACGAGCTGCCAAAGCACACCTTTGAGGAAATGCAGCATTTCTTCACTGTATACAAGGCGCTGGAGAACAAAGAGACGGCAGCCGGCGAGGTGAAGGGACGCGAGGACGCAGTCCGAATCATCTCGGATGCGATCTCCCATTATATTGACGAATTCTGCAAGTAACCCCTGCTTTTTCAGAAAGGACATCCCATGAAACACATCGCGATCCTCGGTCTCGGCGTTGTCGGCAAAGGCACCGCCGACCTGCTCGAAACCAACCGCGCCCTGATCGAAGCACGTATCGGCGAGGCGGTCAACATCAAATATATCCTCGACCTGCGCGAGTTCCCCGGCACGCCGTATGAACACCGCGTGGTGCATGACTTTGCAATTATCGAAAACGATCCCGAAATCGAGCTCGTTGCCGAAATGATGGGCGGTGCACATCCTGCGTACGACTTTTCGCTTGCCTGTCTCAAAGCGGGCAAGAGCGTTGTCACCTCCAACAAGGAGGTCGTTGCCACCTTTGGCGAGGAGCTGCTTGCCGCTGCGCGCGCAAACGGCGTTTCCTATGCGTTTGAGGCAAGTGTCGGCGGCGGCATCCCGATCGTCCGCCCGCTTGTGACCGATTTTATCTCCAACGAGATCGTGGAGATCAGCGGCATCCTCAACGGTACGACCAACTATATCCTCACCCAGATGAAGGACAACGGCAAGACCTATGCGGAGGCGCTGGGCGAAGCGCAGGAAAAGGGCTATGCCGAAAAGGATCCCTCCGCAGACGTGGACGGTATCGACACCTGCCGCAAGATCTGCATCCTGACTGCACTTGCAACCGGCGTGCTCCCGAATGCCAAGGAAGTGCACACCGTGGGCATCGGCAAGGTAGACAGCGAGGATGTGAAGCTGCTGGACAAGCACGGATATGCAGTCAAGCTGCTCGGCAGAATGGTTGTTGACGGCGGCAAGCCCTGCGTGCTGGTTGCACCGTTCGTCTGCGGCAAGGCAAGTCCGCTTGCACACGTGGATGATGTTTTCAACGGTATCACCGTCACCGGCAAGACGCTCGGACAGACGATGTTCTACGGCAGAGGTGCGGGTGCCGATCCGACCGCAAGCGCGGTTGCAAACGACATTCTTTCCATCCTGAAGGACGGCAAGGCTTCGTTCGCACCTGTATTCCAAAAGGCAACAGCGGACGACGTGATCCCCAGCGGAAACTTCTCCTGCCGCCGGTACGTTCGCACCGATGCAAGCAAAGCAGCGATAGAAGCAGTGCTCGGCAACGTAACCGACCTTGCCGGCGCATATATCACGGACAAGCTCTTGACCGAGGCAGAATTTGACGCACTGCTTCAAAAACTCGGCAATGCGTCTGCACTTCGTGTGCTGTAAGCGCGTATTCTATAATAGGAAGTCAAAAGCTACGGCGGTTCGCCGTAGCTTTTTTAATCCGCAGAAAGGACATACCTATGTATTTAACCGATATACGCGGTTTTACCGCAGAAAGCAATATTGCGCTCTACCCTGCCCGCCTGCAGAGTTTCAGGATGCAGGAGCCTGCCTGCGTCTTTCTCGGCGAGGGCAACATCCTGTTCCGGGGGGTAAAATGTCACGTTCCGCCCGAAGAGGAAAAGTCCCTCTGCCGCATCACCGTCCATGGCATGGGGATGCTCGGCGACAAGGGACTGACCTTGCATTTTGCGCGGTTCTGCCGACTGTACGATATCGTACCGCGCTATTTATCCCTGTCGGATATGGGAATCGCATTCTTCGTGCCGGAAGCAGAAAAAGAAAAGGTTTTAGACGCGCTTTGCGCGTACTTTCCGATATGGGCATAGGTTTGCGCGTTATACGCGCAAACCTACATTCCTCGCATGAGTTCCCCATGCGCCGTCAATACCTGCTTTCGACTCACAAATACCGCCGCGGTATTGAGAAGCAGCATCATACAGATGACCGCATCGGCAATCGACCATACGGCTTTGGGTGCTGCCACGGCGCCGAGTAAAAGCGAAAAGCAATACAGAAGCAAAAATGCATCCTTGACCGGCTTTCGCACTTTCCAGAAGTCCAATGTCTGCACGCCGTAGTACCCGAAAGACACGATCGCCGCAAACGCAAACAAAAAAACGAACACAGCCAAGGTGGCAGGTGCGGCACTCCCGTACAGCGTACCAAAGGCACGTGCGCAGATCTCCACACCGCCTCCGCCGATGCCGCTAAGATCCTCGCCGAGCGTGAGCAGAACCGCAAACGCGGTCAGACTGCACATCAGCACCGTGTCCACGAACACCTCAAAGATTCCAAGCAGTCCCTGCCTTGCGGGGACTGCTTCTTCGGAGGCGATATGTGCGGCAGGCGCGGTGCCGCATCCGGCTTCATTGGAGAACAGCCCTTTGACGATTCCCTGCCGGAGCGCCGGTGAAAACAGGAATCCAAGCACGCCGCCCGCAGCGGCATCCGGCGTGAATGCGCCGGCGAAAATCGAAGCAAACATCTGCGGCAACCCGCGTGCGTTGCACAGGATCACTCCCATTGCCGCGAGAACATAGCCAACGCTCATCGCGGGGACAACATAGGCAGAAAGCTTGAACAGATCAACACCGAAAAAAAACACCGCCGCCGCGGTCAGGCTGACAAAAATGCCGCAAAGAAGCGGCGACAGCCCGAATGCCGTTTCCGCCGCCTCGGCAATCGCGCTCGACTGGATCACGCCGCCCATCATGACGCAATCCACGAGGAGAAACGCGGTGAACAGCACCGCCGCAAGTGTTCCAATCGCTTCTTTTATGTAATAAGCGGCTCCGCCGATATACCCCTGCCCTGCACGGCGGCGTGTGCGCATGCCGAGCGTGATCTCGGCATATTTTAATGCCATAGAGACGAATGCGCCTACCCACATCCAAAGTACCGCGCCTGCGCCGCCAAGCAAAAGTGCCACGGCGACACCCGAAATATTCCCGACACCGACCGTTCCGCCGAGCGACAGCAGCATTTCCTTTGCCCCGCCCGAAAGCGGCATGGCGCGCAGCGTGCGGATCGGATGCCGCAGATAAAAGGCACGGAAATGCAGCGTAAAATAACCGCCTGCAAAGAGAAGCATGACGGCGGCCAAAACCGGCAATTTTTGCGAGAGTGCGCCCGCAAGTGCTAAAACCCATCCCCAAATATCGCATCACCTCTAAAAAACAATATGCCCTCGGACACGCGTCTATGTGCCGAAACATCTCCTTGTTTTTGGCATTTTTGTGAACATCCTGCGAAAATTCAAGTTTTTTCAAAAAAGGTATTGCTTTTTGATTTAAATATGCTACAATATACCGTGTTAGCACTCGCGGTTAAAGAGTGCTAATTCGACAGAAAATTTACCCTACGGGTTTTTTATGGAGGTATATCATGACATTAAAACCGCTTTCTGACCGTGTGGTCGTGAAGATGGTCGAGCTGGAGGAGACCACGAAGAGTGGCATCATTCTCCCCGGTACGGCAAAAGAAAAGCCGCAGGTAGCAGAGGTCGTTGCAGTCGGCCCCGGCGCCGTTAAAGACGGCGAGCTTGTCCCCATGACCGTCAAGGTCGGCGACAAGGTCATCACCAGCAAATATTCGGGCACCGAGGTCAAGCTCGGCAGTGACGAGTATGTGATCGTTCGTCAGGACGACATTCTCGCCACGATCGACTAAGGAGGTTTTAAACAATGGCTAAGGATATTTTTTACGGCATTGAAGCAAGAGACGCGCTGGTGCGCGGCGTAGATAAGCTCGCGAACACCGTCAAGATCACGCTCGGCCCCAAGGGCAGAAACGTCGTTCTCGACAAGAAGTACGGCTCTCCCCTGATCACCAACGACGGTGTGACCATCGCCAAGGAGATTGAACTGGAGAACGCGGCTGAAAACATCGGCGCACAGCTCGTAAAGGAAGTTTCCGCCAAGACCAACGATGCAGCCGGCGACGGCACCACCACCGCTACCCTGCTTGCACAGGCGATGATCCACGAGGGCATGAAGAACGTGACCGCCGGCGCAAATCCGATGGTACTGCGCAAGGGTATCGCAAAGGCTGTAGATGCATCCGTTGCAGCTCTG